>CAYOPW010000007.1:2750-56107 GCA_964405975.1 uncultured Hyphomicrobium sp. | reverse complement strand
GGGACACGTCTAGTGGCGGTCGTGCTCGGTGATGCGAGCAGCAAAGAACGGAATGTGCGCGCCAAGCGCCTTCTGGAATTCGGCTATAGGCAGCCAGGGTGGAAGCAGCTCTTCAACACCATCACCCTCGACAACCTGCCAATGACTCCCAACGCAAAGGGCGTGAGAAGCGTGCGCAAGAGTGTCGTGTCCTGGAGCTGCAATCCTGAGAAGGCGCGGTCAACCAAAAAGCGCACGCGCAAGAAGAAGTCGGCAAAGAAAGCGAAAAAGCCGGTCAGCAGCGCCCAGGTCAATACCCGCTAGACCCGGCAATGAGCGGTCCGCGCTGGCAGGTGAGCGGCTACACGATCAACTCAAGCTTTGCGCCACGGTAAGGACAGCCAGGCGTCATCGGTGGCGCAACTTCTTGCGGCGCGCTCGGATCGCGTCCCCTGGGTTCGCCGGCAGACTCTCCAGAGGGAGGCTGCACCTGCTGCGGTGCACGCGCACCGCCTCTATATCCATCATTGGCAAGAGCCGGTGCGCTGACGCCTATGAGGCCCAACAGCATTCCGGCCAAAAGCACGAAGCTCGATCGAGACACTGCACGCCCTCCTTCGATGCCTGCAAATAACTGCTTGCGAAGGCTAGCACGGCTTCGGGACGGAATGTCGAGCGCCGCTCCTTTACCACGTCCCAATATGGGGCAGCGAACTGGCGCTGTTTTTGCTCCGATTAGCCAGAAGAGTTGCAGGCTACTGGATTTGATTATGCCGGATAAGGGGCAACATACTCAATCGCCGGCCGGGCATGGACCAGAAATCATGGCCATCGTGCTTGAGTCTCAGCATGGGCTCTATGCGGCGGAGGTCGCGGATTTCTTCGCCGGGCTGCACACGGAGCGGGGTGACCAAAACCGATCCCGCGCTTGGACGGATGTAGCAAAGCGCATCCGCTTTCGCGAGCAGAAGCGGCTTGAACAAGCCTAAATGGGCTGAAAGTTGAGCAATGGCGTAGCCACGGGCGGCGCAATAGCGCGTGCGATATCGAAGGTCTTCGGCGTGCCGCCTACATAGGCGCGCCGATCACCAGCGTCCAGAAGGTCTTGAACTCTGACTTGGGATCTTGCACGAGCGCGATGCCCATATGTGTGGCGTCGGCAAGAAGCAGGTTCTTGTTGTGGCCAGGGCTATCGCGCCAGCCACGCATGACCTCAGAAAAATCGATCTGGCCCGTGCCCACATTCTCCGCGGCCAGACGCGCCCTATAGCCAGCGCGCTTGACGCGGTCCCATGGATTTGAGCCATCGGAGCCATAGTGGGAGATGCGGTCCCACTTGGCAAGATCGCGCGAATGCGCCTTGGCAGCGGCCGTCAGCTCTGCGTTGATCTTCAAAGGCTTGAGGCCCTTGTCATGGCGATACTGATTGATGATGTCGCGCGCCTTATCTACAATAAGCGCTGTGGACGAATAATCGCGGTCAGACAGTGCGCCCGCCGGTGCGCGCTCATACGAGCCGCTTGGCGCTTTGTCGTTGAGTGCGGCGAATTTCTGACCTGACGAACCACTGCGGGACGCACCAGGATCTCCGCCCAGCGCAACGCTCTTCACGGCCGGCGAGGATCCGATCGAATTCGTTGTATATGATGAGGAATCAGCAAAGCCCGAAGAGATCGAACCAGAACCGAGGCTGCAGGCGCCCAAGAATGCGGCAAGGCCTGCTGATAACGCGACGCGAAACATGTAACTCACTCCCGCCACTTGGCTCGTGGCACTTTGGCTGAACATCGCGTAAACCCGTTAACTCGGCGTTAAAGCTAAAGAGTTGCCATTGCTCGCCTAGAACTGGGAACCAAACGGCATAACCGCCGTCCCGATTGCACCTGAATGGCGAAGGCGTCCCCTTCTGTGAACGTCATGGTCTCCTGGGATTTCCTGCCGCTGCAGTCGCGAGCTGGGAAAAATTTCCCGATACCTACAGCCTGATTTCCACTCAACATGGTGTCGCCAATTTGACGCGCGTGGGGCAAAAGCCGGGCAGTTGCACGTTCTTGTTGTGTGGTTTGTTGTTTCTCGTATGCAACTCGAATGCTCCAAGATGGCCCGCGCCACTTGGAAGTCGGCGGCAACTCACACACAATCGGCAGCCATAGGCCGGTGATTCGCGCGTACGGCTCACGCTAACCGCATGAGGAGACGCGTTGCATGTCGGCCTTGAGCACCGGCACGCTGCCGAAAACGGCCAATCGCGCGAAGCCGGGCCCTCTCGGCAGCCTTCTGCTCGCGCGCGTTGCCTGCGCCGGCGGTGCCACTCGGGCGCAGCTCGTCCGTGACTTGGGGCCAATCGTTTCCAGCAAGCTGTCACCGGCTGAATTGCGCAGCACGATCGACACCGAGTTAACCCGCCTCCTTTCTGCCGGTCTCGTCCGCAACGATCGCAGCCGCTACCGTGCGAGCGAAGCGGGTGCGGACGCAACGGCTCGCTTCCTGCGTGAAAAAGAATCGCACGCGCGGGCCTGGAGCGAGCAGCGCGATATTTGGCTTGTTGCCAAGGTTCTCGGCGTCGATGCGGCCAGGCCAAGCGTCCGCAAGGCATTGACCCGACCGGAAGGGCTAAACGCGCTCATTGTGCAAGGCGCGTTCGGACTCAATCTTCGCCAGGCGCTATCACCATCGAAGCTCAGGGCGGCGCTTGCCCTTATCGCGCTGGAGCGCGCGTTCGGTAACAACGTCAAGAGTGGCCTCAATCGCGGCTCTGCACTTTCAGCAAAGGCCGGCCGTGTACTTGCAGGCCAGCTTTTGCAGAATCCACGTGAGGTGAATACAGACGCCCGCCTAATTTCAATGATCAGCGCCGAGCAGGTCGGAGCGACGCGCGCAGACATTGAGATACTGCGTCTGGCCCTCCTCAGAAGACTCGTAGCAGGTGCTCTAAGGGAGCAGGCGCAGGCAAAACCGGCGCCCGAACGCATCGCCCGCACAACCGCAAATGGCGCTGTCGAGTCTGCACCTATGGCGGCGATGCGTCCTGGTCTTGCGCTATTTTCTGCAGGTGTGCTCACAGCAGCACGGTCACACGCTCAGGGCTGGCCGGGCAGTCGCAAGGCGTTTATCTCTCAGGTTTGGAAAGCGATTCGCACCTCGCATCCTGATTGGGATCTTTCAGAGATCGAGTTCAAGGACATGCTGGTCGGCGCTCACAGGGCGGGCCAAGTGGTGCTGTCTAGCGCGGATCTCAAAAACAAGCAGAACCTCAAAGAATTTGAGGATTCGGCGATCTCTTACAAAAACACCGTGTGGCATTTCGTGCGCGTTGATGATTAGGACGTTGAGGACTGTCGATTGATAGAGCAGCAAGAAGCTCCAGCGAAGTTGGCTCCCGAACGGCTGTTTTCAGCCTTCGAACACTCGATCACGTGGGAGGACGACATTTGGCGGGCGGACCCGGTTGATGTGGTCGAGGTGCATGCCAAGGCCCGCACCAAGTTCAGCGAACTGCTTACGACCATTACGCAAGGGCGCGGCTCGGGCGCGCAGGACCGCATTCTTCTGTTTCATGGCCAGTCGGGTGCCGGCAAGACGCACCTCATCCGCGCCTTGCGTACCGCGGCCCATCGCAGTGGCTCGGCCTACTTCGGTTATGCGCAAATGACGCCCGATGTCGCCAACTATGCCGATTACTATCTGCGCCGCCTCGTGCACTCGCTGGAGAAACCGTACGACCCGGATGCTTCGGGCGAAAGCGGGCTTGCGCGTCTAACAAGCCAGCTGCTGTCGGATGCGTCCACCGTCTCATCGAAAGACGTAGCCGCACTGCGTGATGCAAACCTTGATGACGCCAAGCTTGCCAAGCTTGTCTTGAAACTTGCCGACGAAATCGTCTCAAGCCCGAAGTATGCAGCACAGGAAATTGACATAAATGTCGTGCGCGCGCTGCTTTACCTGGAACGTCGCGACCCACGTATCGACCAGCGCATTCGCCAATATCTGCACGGCCGTCCGCTAACCGACCTGACACATCAGGCCGTGGCGGCGCTCGACAGCAACGCAGGTGAGGATCGCGCGTTTGAAATCATTGCCGCGCTAGGCGCCCTCATGTGGACAGTAAATGGGGCTGCCCTCGTATTTTGCGTCGATCAGGTGGAAGACTTACGCTTCTTCGACGATGCCGAGGAGCGCTTTCAGCGCGCCGTGCGGGACCTGATCCAAATCGCTAACCGGCTGACAAATGCCATTCTGATCATCTCCTGCTTGGAAGACTTTTATGGGCAGGTACGCGGCGTGCTGGCGCAATCCTACGTCGATCGCATTGAAAAGGCCGGGCCCGTTGCGCTGCTGGAAAGCCGCACACCGGAGGAGGCCCGCCTCATCATTGCAAAACGCCTATCGCACCTTGCGCAAACAGGCGAAGGCGACACGAGTTACCCCGATCCGTCTGCTTACTTTGGACCAGATTTCTTCGATGAGTTCGCCGGCCTTTCCACGCGGCGTCTATTAGAACACGCGCTTAATCGCTTGCAGTCCAAAACGGCGCCGGATCCTGACCAATCCGACGAAAAAGACGGCGAGAAGAGCGGGTTTGTATCCAAGCTCGCGGCCGCTTTAGGGCTCGGCATGACCGTTGAGCCTGCCTCTAATGCGCCAGCCGACGTCGACTATCGCGAAATGTGGGCGCATTTCCAAAGCGGCTCGGAGGCGGAAATGCCCTCCGACGACGGTGAGCTTCTCGACATTCTCGCCGCCGCTCTATCGCTCGCCAAGCAAGAGTGGAAAGGCGACGTCGATCTCCACGTTGAACGCCTTGAGCTGGCCGATGATCTGCCAGTACTCGATCTTAACATCCAGCACCGCAACGGTCTTGCAGCCGAGACGCGCGTGTTTTTGTGTAACCGGCCAACTCAGGGAGGCGGCCTCAAACGGCAGCTCGACAAGGTATTACCCGCAATGACGGGCAAGAGTTGCTTCATGCTGAGGGCGAGCGACTTTCCGCCCAATCGCAAGAACCAGACGGCGCAAGCGTTCCGAAAGTTTCGCGATGCAGGCGGTCGCCAGGTGCTCGTGCCTATCCCCGAATGGGAACGCATGATGATGGTGCGCGAGTTCCACAACCATCACCGCAGTGATCCCGGCTTCGACAGCTGGTTCGCAAACGCAAAGCTCTTGTCCAACCTTGTGTCAATGATCCAGCTCTTGCGTCTGGACCTGCTCGGGCGCACGCTTCCCCCAACCGCTACGGGGGCTTCGAAGGCCGCGAATGGGCGTGCCAATGGCACCAACGGCAAGGCAAATGGAGCCAACGGCCTTGCAGCGAGCGAAGCACCGGAAGCGAGTGCACCTTTGGCTTCCTCGGCGAACGGAGCCGCCAATTCGCCCTTGCCCAACGATGACGAACTTCCGCTGTCCGTAATCCTCGATGAGAATGGTGGTAGCGGCTCCGGTATTTTCGCTGGGCGCGAGCTGGGCGCCGCCTCCAGACCAATCACGCTCAACACGGACGTGCTGAAGCGGCACGCAGCCGTTCTTGGCGGCTCCGGCTCCGGTAAGACAACGCTCGCCTTGGGTCTCATTGAGCAGCTCCTGCGGCGGGGCATCCCTGCGGTGCTCATCGATCGGAAGGGCGACTTGTGCAGCTACGCCAATCCCGACGTTTGGCGAGAAATTGACGACGAGTTCTCCGAACGGCGCGGCAAACGCGAAAAGCTTGCCGATGCCATCGATGTCGCCGTCTTCACGCCGGGACGATCCTCGGGGCGCCCGATCTCCATCACCTTGCTCCCCAATGGGATCAACGAGCTGCCCGATCACGAGCAACAGCTACTCGCCAACCTCTCCGCCGCTGCGCTTGGTGAGATGTTGCACCTGAAGAATTCGGCGACGCATCAGAAGCAGTCGGGCACGCTCTCGGTTGCCTTACGCATCCTGGGCTCGCGCTACAGTCGTGAGGTGACGCTTACTGACCTAATTCATTTGCTGGAGGACGAAGACCCCGAGTTGTCCGATCTTACGCAACGCATGGACCCGTCCGGCAAGATCCGCCGCGATCTCGTCGCTCAACTCGACAGCCTGCGCTTCCGGAATGCGGCGCTGTTTGAGGCGGGCGGTGAATCCTTGCGCATGGAATCCCTTTTGGGCTTGGGACCCTATTCCAAAGAGGGGCGCACCCGGCTTTCGATCATCTACACGGGCTTCCTGGGCGATAACGAAAACATCCTCTTCTGGGTCTCGCAGTTCCTCTCGGAAGCACTTCGTTTCTGTCAGCGCAATCCCAACGACGAGCTGCAAGCGGTCGTCATGTTCGACGAGGCCGATCTCTACATTCCCTCCAATGCCAAGCCCGCCACGGCTGAGCCGTTGCAGAGCCTGCTCAAGCGGGCCCGTTCTGCGGGCCTGGGCATGATGCTCGCCACGCAATCGCCGGGTGATCTCGACTACAAGAGCCGTGACCAGATCACGAGCTGGTTCATCGGCCGCGTGAGGGAGGATACGGCGCTTCGCAAGCTCAAGGCTGCGTTCCAGAGCGAGTCCGGTCTGGAGCCCGCCGCTGTACTTCCAGGCCAAACCGTTGGCGAATTCCACCTTGTTCAGGAGGGGCTAGTGCGACCAATGAAGGCACAACGTTCGCTCATCACGGCAGAGCAGGTACCTTTCGATCGTATCGAGCAATTGGCGCGTGAAACGAAGGGGCAAGCCGAGAACCAGTTGCGCCTCTTCGACGTGCGATAATCACGGTTTTACAAAGCGAATGTGGTGCCGCTAGGCCACGTATTCACAGGTTGTTTTTGCAAGCATTTGCTCTGCCATCGTCAGCAATGCAGGACCATCTGCGCACGTTAGAGTATTCCCTAACGCATTCGTTGAGTTTAACTTTTTCGCACAGAAAACTTGCACTCGCGCAGCGTTTCTCCCCAGCTCTTTTGCGGCTGCGAATCCCGATTGCTTTCTTGACAGCATGACAGCGTGTCAATGGCTTTTTTCTCGTGTAAATTCCTGTGGTCATCGGAATTTTGTTGGGGGTCACTGGTGGCAGCTGCGCGTTTGGGCATGGGGGTGCTCGGCAGCTTATCGAGCGGCGAGTAGTGCGGGGTGTTAGTGTTATGGTTGGGAAGTCGTTCATGATGTTGGTCTTGGCGACCTTGTTGGGGCCAGCGGTTGGCGTGGGCTTGTTCGTTTTGTTGCAGACCCTGTAACCGGACGATTCAGACGGGCGCAGCGCTGCTGAGAAGCGCTGCATTAGACGGGCCAAAACCGCCATAATGGTTGGCTAGATGCAAGGCAGGTGGGCGCGCGTGCGCCAATAATCTAGCTTTGCAGCCGAGATGTTAGCTGTTTTTCGTGTTCTCACGCGCGCGCTAGAGCTTCTGGTGCTCTTGCCGTTCCGTGTCCTTCAAGTGCTTCTCGACTGGGTGGCTTTCAATCCCCGGCTGGGGCCTTTGCGCTATGTCACGAGCGCAGCACTCTTCTACATTCTCTTTGCGGTCGCCCTTGTCTACGCCGTCGCCCCAATACGCGGACTTGTCGGCCACTACACCCTGGGCGAAAAACTGCGCTATGATGCGGAACGCTGGCTTGCCACCGCAATATATGATGCGGAAAGCAATTTTGTCGGCACCTTCGATCCCCGCCTCGATAGCCTGCGTGATGTAAACTACACCGGCGAGGCGATCGAACTTGGTGACTACACCGCCAATCCCGACCACAAGTCGATTCCCGTTCGCGAAGTCCCCGAGCACTACTGGCAATGCCTCGTGTTTCACGAGGATCGTAATGTCGGCGGCCTTCTAAACCCCTTTGGGATCGATCTTCTTGGGGTGCTCAAGATACCGGTTTCGGCATTGCGCCGTTCGATCGCCACCAAGAAACTGAACTTCGGCGTCGGCGGGTCAACGCTTGCGATGCAATTCGTCCGCGTGATCTACAAGACCCCGCCGCATGTGGGTGAAGGCGCCCTGGCCAAGCTCAAGCGCAAATTCGGTGAATGGTGGCTAGCGCCCGTCGTCTACTATGAACTAACGCGCAGCGGCGATCAGACCGCCTTGAAGCAATGGGCCGCGAACCACCTGTGGCTGGCCCAGCGTACCGGCGGCGCCCCGTTGCACGGCATCGAGGTGACAAGCCGCATCGTATTCGGCAAAGAGGCAAAGGACTTAAGCATCGCCGAGCAGTTCGTACTCGCCTCAGCGGTGAACCGCCCGATTATCCTACTTGAGGGCAGTGAGCGTTTAAACGAGGTGCGGCTCGACCGCTGGCGCTATCTGGCGGAAGTGCGCGCACGGACTTGCGCCCAAAAGCTCATCACGGACGAGGCGCTGCAAAGGCAGGTCGTGTTCGATCTTATTGAGTTGGCTGGCGGCCCGCCCGATCCCAAGATCCGGCCCAAGCTGCAAGAGGTTCTTGATCGACATGTACCGGCGCTTGCACAACGCGCCCAAGCCAATCCGATCATCCGCGCCAATGCGTTGATGCCTTCTGCCCGCTACGGCATTCGCGAAGAAATGAAGCAGTCTTACGGATTTGCCTGGCGCGACCACGTGCGCGGCGTAACGACGACGTTTGCGGCAGGCGATAATCTGGCATTCGCTAGCAAAACGGCGGCGCGGCTTGCCAAGCTTGATACGAAGTGGAGTGATAGAATCGACATCGGCTATACGCTGGACCCCGCCAAGGTCGCACACGACAGAAAGAGCCCGAGCGTGATCGTGGCTGCCGCCAATGCCTCAGGCGAGATTGTGCGCTACTTCGAGGCCGGTGAAACGGCGGCCTATTTTGGCTCGCCTTTTGCGCGCAACACCGCCACAGGCTTGTATGACCTCTCGCGCGAAAGCCGTATGGTGGCATCCACCGGAAAAATCATTGCCGCAATTGCCATTGCCAATACGCGGCGAGATACGACTCAGTCGCTCTATGTCGATGCACAGGCGCCCGAAAGCGGCCTTGAAACGTGTCGGCGCGGCTCCAAACGCCATGGACGCAAGGCTATCGTTTCGTTCGCGTGTTCACTCAACGATCCATTGCTGCGCCGAACCGCCCGCGTGGGACAGAGAAGCGTGCGCAAAATCATTGATCAACTCGGCTTCACAATGCCGCCGCCGAACTCGCTTGGAGAAGGGACACCCCCGTCGACCGCGGTGGTGCTCGGCCAGGTCGCGGCGGCACCGCGACGGGTGCATCAACTTGCCGGTACGGTGCTAGGAAGCCTGATCGGCCGGGGCAGCTCACCCGTGCCTCTGCCGTCTCTGGTCAAGACCTACGACTATACGAACTTGGAGAGTGCGGCCGAGGCGGCGCGCGCCGGTGGGGGTGAGATCATCCCCGACAAGGTCATAAAACGAGGCGGACGCGCCTTACTGAGAGACCTGCTTCAGGCCCCGCTATGCTATCGGGCCGGCGGACGTGCGGTTGGAACATTGAAGAGCCTGCACGCCTGGTGTGCACCGCGGCGCAAGGGTCTGCGGCTCCATTTCGCCAAGACCGGCACCCAAGTGACCGAAGATCCAAACGCCACAGTCGACGCGTGGATTGCGGGCGGCCTGCAATTCACGAACGGTGCAGCCTATTCGTATGTGGTCGTCGTAGGCACGGGATCAGTGCGTGAGCCGTGGGCGCGGCGTCTTCATTCCTCGCAAGTGGCCGCGCCCCTGCTTGAAGTCTTACTTACCGATCTGGAAGAGCACGCGAAGGCAAACCCGCGCCCCGACCTAGCGCCTCGACGACGCCGGCGTACGCCGACTGCCTCTGTGTCACGACAACGAGCGCCCTCCATGACGGCGGCCGACGAGCTCAACCGCAATCTCAATTCCAATTAACGCAACGCAGCAGAAGTCGCCTCCTGCCGCCTTTCGTCACTTAAGCGCCGCACTCACGACAAAAACCACACATACGAAAAACCTGGATCACACGACCGGGGCCGATGGGCAGACACTGAAGGCGAAAGAGGCGTTTCGCACATTTGGTGGCTGCGCGGTCCTGCACACCTCATGTGCCGGCTCGACCAGTCATCTCTTGCTGCGAAGAGTTGAGCAGGTCACCCATGATGTTCACGTCGGGCGCGTCGCGGACGCGCACAAGGTCTCCCAGCGACGGGCTTAGCGTTCCCTTAGACCGAACCGAAGAATGGGACGAGCCCGAGAAACCGCGGCGCGATTGGACAAAGATCGTCCTCATCTTCGGCCTGGCATCGCTGTCGTGGGTTGCGACCTACGTCGGCATGCTCGAGCTCATCCAGTCCAACATGGGCTCACTGCCAATCACTCATAAAGTGATCATTGGTTTCTCGGTAGCCATGTTGATGACGATGATCGTTTGGTTGCTGGACCAGTTGTTCGCGCCGCTCGATTGGTTCACCAAGGGTGCCTACGTCGGCGGCTATATATTCTTGACGATCATCTCCATCGGTTTCGGCTTCGGTTTCTACTGGAAAGTACTGGAGAGCCGCTCTGAGGCCGCACGCTCCGCCGAGAGCGCCGTCGGGCAGGTACAATCGTCCCTGCACGCCGCCTCGACGCGGTTAGAGCAGCTCCAGAGCACGCTTGTTCAGTTGTCAACAATTTCGGCTGAGAAGGCCGAGCTGGAGCGCGCCAAAGGAACATCGTGCCCAAACAGCTCTCCGGGCGACGGTCCACGCCGCAAAATGCGCGATGATGACGCCCAACGGTTCTTGTACGCGTCCAATTTCGTTAAGGGCCGTGTCGGCGTCGTGAAGAGCGATATGTCAGCCCTTGACGGCGAACTTGCCAAGATCGTCAGCGACGATGCATCAATTGTCGATCCCAAGACGGGCACCCGCAACGAGTTCATGCGCTCGCTGGGGCGTAGGCTCGACATGACGGTGACGGGCTTCAACGCGTTCCGCACAGATCCCCAATTACGCCAGATCCGCACCGATCTCGCCGACCGTGCTGAACGCACGACGGTCCCCAATAGCCGTGGCCGCACGATCTCGTGCCCCGACCCGCAGCTCCAGCATGCGCTGCGCGGAGTTGTGCGGGCCATCGACCAACTGCCCAACTTGGAGAAGCCAAAGATCGCCGCCGTCGAAGGCTCAGAAGCCACCATCGAGGCCTTCCGCCGTCTGAGTGCAACCCTTTTAGGGCTGTTATCATTCGAGCTGCCACCCTCGGCCGAGGAGCTGCGCCAGTTGCAGCAAAAAGCAGTTCAGTCGGTTGAGAATCCGGCGTCCTTGCGCGCCCTGACCAACGAAACGGTCGGTCTGTCGCAGCGCGACTACATCCCGTTAGGCATCGCTTTCTTTGTCGACCTTTGCCTGCTTCTCGTATCCATCGGCCGGCCGATGAACCGTTTCGTCGCAACGCGCCAAAGCATGATTGAAGCAGAGCGTGGCCCTGTGTTTCCAATTCTTTCGCGCTTCAATGAAATCCACAATCACGAACTTCGGCGCACGTTCGACGTGTTCCGCGAGGTCATCTTCGAGTCGGGCGGGACCTACTATGTTGCCGTGCCGTTGAACGCACCACGCGATCATCCCGAACGGGAGCAGTTGCGGCTGGACGCTCAGACGCTCGCCAACCTGTGCTACGCACTCGAAGGTCAAGGTGTACTCACCCGGCCTTGGAAGCTTGCTCCATCACTCGTTGCACAACGCAAGCTTCGCCGCCAGGGCAGTAAGTTTATTGAATGCTATCGCGGCCAACGATTGGCTCCATTCCCCAGGGCCTGGCGCGGACTGAAGAGCCTGTTTCTATCCGGCAATAATGAAGATGAAACACCGGCATTTCGCATCTACGCATTTAAGAGCGGGGCGTGGCCGGAATTGATCCTCGGCGCAGTGATGGGTGCCGCCAGCCGCATCGAAGCGGAACAGCGCCACATCCAGCCTACGACGCAGAAAACGGAAACGGCCGAAGCCACACGCGAAGATTCAATGCCAGCAGACGGCATCGAACGAACCGGGCTCGACCTTGAGCCCGTCCCGGAAGCAACGCTTTTGCGCGAAGCCATGAATGGCGCGGAACTCCACATGGAGCACGAAGAAACAAACGGCAAGTTCGAATTCGACTGGCCGGAGGACCAGGAAAGCGGTTCTGATGATCGTCCTCGCAGGCCTGTCGATCCGGCTTTGCAAGAGCGCTTCGGATCGTATGCCACGCAGGCCGAAGCCGAGCTTGCGACCTATCGCAACCTCGACGAAGAAGCCTATAGCGAACCTGACGACGAGATCGAGCCGGCGGCAAACAGCAATGCATTGCCCGCCGAGACAGCCGAAACCGCGCGTCGAGACGAGCGGCACGCAACCGACATCATTGTGCCATTTCCAGCGCCGCGCTCTTCTGCCAATGGCCACGTGAAAGAAAGTCTCTCCAACGGCACAACGACAACGTTGGAGACTTTGCAGCAGCAACCTGCCGAGCCCGACAAGGCTGCCCCTACGATCGGCGTCGAGCTGCGCCGTGAGACGGCGACGTTTCATGTTCCGATCAGCCAGGCTTCTCTGCCCGACGCCTTAGCGAGCTTGGCTGGAGAAATTCGCGCGCGCGGCCAAGTGGCACGCGAACAACCGCAGTTGGAGCTCACTCTGCCCGCTCCCACTCAAGCTTCAAGCGGAGCACAACCATCTGATGCGACTGTGGATGGTCCAATTTTCGTCCACGAACCGGCGGATTTCGAGCCTCCACTGGTCCTACGCAAAACGATGGAATGAGCGACAAAACGCTCACCCCACCGTCCCGGCGCTCAACACTTGATTAACCCAAATGGCCGCTTAATGGAGCCCAACACAAACAGCTCCGCTCGCAACCAATTTCGCTCGTCGTGAGCCGGGCAACAAAAGGGACTGCGCTTATGCCACTGAATAACTCCTCACCCTCCATCTGCGTGTCGAGTGAAGAGAAGGTTGCAAAGCTCAGCAAATTTATCGGCAACGACATAGAACGCCGTGCTGCATCCCAGCCGGGAGCGAATAAAGGCTGCTATTTGCTCATTGCACGTTCGCCAGATAGCCCCGTTGCCCAGTCGCTGCTGGCTCTCGCCTCCCAAATGGCTGAGGCGGGCATTGCCGTGCGCACGATCTTCAGTGCACTGAAACCCGGTCAGTCAGCGGAGTTGCCCGGTGACTGCCGCGTTGTCCGCGATCCCCGTCTACTCGCAGTTCATGAGCAACTGGTGCTCGGACCGGCATGCGCATGGATCGGCGACAGCATGCGCCGCGATCCGCAAAAGCGCGACTCGCTCGAGTACTACGTAGAAGACTGCGTGCAGACGGCAGAACTAGCACGCAACTCATTTGAGCGCATCTGGCGAGCCGCCGAACCGGTAACGTTCGATGTGCGGTTCAGCGCCGCTCTCGCCGCCCAACTGGCCAAGCTTGCCGGTGCGAACCAAGACCGGCGCCAGACGCCACCGCGACAGTAGCTCTCCCTTACGCGCAAAGCGCGTTGGGGTTCTTTTTAGAAGCCAAGTAATTGATCCGTCCTCTTCCTTTTGCTTGCTTAATGAAATAAGGCCGCAAGCAGCGGGAAGTCGCGGTATTTTCGTCCCTATCGCCGGCGTTCGGACATTGGCGTCTGTTGGTCTATGCGCGACACTCCTCTTGCGCATAATGCTCTTGGATCATTTCCGGCATAGCCCCCGAAGGTGCCACCCATGCGATTTATCGCACAAGTTCTGCTTGCCCTTTGCCTCCTCGTCCCTGTCACCAATGCAGTTGCGCAACAGCACCCCTTCGCGCACCGAGGCGTCGAAAGTGACGCGAAGCGATATCAAGAATATCTGCGAGAAAACTGGAAGGCAGCCGCGCAAGACCCCGCCGAGCTGCGAGCTGCTGGCGACAGCGCACTGGCAAATGACCCGCGCGCTGCCTCGCGTGCATATGCAGGCGCGGTCGTTGCGGACGACAAGGATGCGGAGGCCTGGATCGGGCTGGCGCGCGCCCTGCTCGCCATCAAAGTCGATCCCAACAGAGGCAGCGAACGCTATGACCTGCCGTTGAACGCTTCGGGAGCTGCTTACTTAGCCTACCAGCACGCATCCGATGCGCAGCAAAAAGCGCGCGCGCTCGCCGTGCTGGGCGCGGCATTGCTGCGACGCTCCTACTGGCGCCCTGCCATCGACGCGCTGAAAGCGAGCCTCGCGTTGTCCGATGACGGACAGGTTCGTGCAACGTATGAGAGATTGCGCACTCAGCACGGCTTCCGCATGACCAACTACAAAACCGAGTCTGAAGCCGCTTCACCCCGCTTGTGCCTGCAATTCTCCGAGAGACTATCTCGCGGCCGCGTCGACTTTGCGAAATTTGTTTCCGTCGATGGCAAGGACCCTGAAGGCGTGACGGCTGAAGGCGCGCAGTTGTGCATTGATGGCTTGGCTCACGGCCAGCGCTATGAGGTGCTCCTGCGTGCTGGTTTGCCCTCCGACGTCGATGAGGATTTGCAAAAGAACGTCGAAATTGCTGTCTACGTGCCCGACCGCAAGCCGCTCGTGCGCTTCTCTGGCAAGAATTACGTTCTGCCGAGCCGCGGACAGCAAGGCATTCCGCTCGTCTCCGTCAACACGGCCAAAGTCGAGATCGAGGTCTATCGCATCGGCGACCGCGGCCTCATTGGTGCGCTCGACGAGGGCGACTTCCAGCGCCAGCTCTCCAACTGGGAGATCAATAAAATAAAGGAACGCTCCGGCTCACGCGTGTTCGCAGGCAAAATGGATGTGCCTTCCAAGCTTAACGAGGAGGTGACGACAGCGTTGCCGGTAACTGATGCCGTCGGCGTTCTGAAGCCCGGTGTCTATTTGGCGGTCGCCAAACCCACTCAAAGATCACGTGATGACTATAATTCGCAAGCCACGCAGTGGTTCATCGTCTCCGATCTCGGCTTGACGGCCCTCTCAGGCGATGACGGCGTGCACGCGTTCGTGCGTTCGCTGGCCGAGGCCCAGCCCGCAGACGGTTTGAGCGTCAAGCTGATAGCTCGCAACAACGAAATTCTCGGCACAACCAAAACGGATTCCAATGGTTATGCCCGCTTCGAAGCAGGGCTTGCACGTGGTGAGGGCGGCCTGCGGCCGGCTTTGCTCGTGGCCGAAAGCGACAGCGGCGAGTACGCGTTCCTCGATCTGACCTTGGGCGCCTTCGACTTGACCGACCGCGGCGTGAAGGGCCGCGAAGCTCCGGGACCGCTCGACGCCTACCTCTATACCGAACGGGGCATCTACCGTCCCGGCGAGGACGTACACATTGCTGCCTTGGTGCGCGACAAGGCTGGAAAGGCCGCGACGCTTCCCGTGACATTGATCGTTTCACGGCCCGACGGTGTCGAGCATCACCGCTATACGTTGAACGATGAGGACCTCGGTGGCCGTGACGTCACCATGACGCTTAGTGGCGGTGCCATGACCGGAACCTGGCGCGCAAAGCTTCACGCGGATCCTGAAAGCGATCCGATCAGCCAAGTGTCGTTCCTGGTCGAAGACTTCGTGCCTGAGCGTCTTGACCTGACGCTGGAGCCGCCCAAAGCTTCCTTCGCACCAGGCAAGGCTCAGACCATTAAAGCCGCCGGGCGTTACCTCTACGGGCCGCCGGCCGCAGACCTCACTATCGAGGGCGATATCATCGTCAGGGCCTCGAAAAAAGATGTGGCGGGGTATCCGGGCTACAAGTTTGGCAACGCTGGCGAGCGCGTCGATCCTGTGCGCAAGCCGCTCGATGCGAAGGCGATAACAGATGCACAAGGCAAGGCCGGCATCGCGGTGACGCTGCCGGCTGTGACGCGCACAGCCAAGCCGCTCGAAGCCACTGTAATGTTGCGCCTGCGCGAACCCGGCGGGCGAACGATTGAACGCAACGTCACCGTACCGGTCGATCTGGGCCAGCCCCGCATCGGCATCAAGCCGCTATTCAACGGCCGGGACCTCGATGAAAACCAGACGGCGGCTTTTGACGTCATCCTGCTCAACGGCAAGAACCAACGCGCCGCGTCGCCTGACCTCAATTGGCAACTCGTGCGCCTTGATACGAACTGGCAGTGGTATCGCAGAGATGGCCGGTGGAACTACGAACCGGTGACGCTTACACGTAAGGTGGCCGACGGCGCGATCTCCGCAACCCCCAGTGGCACGCCTGCGAAAATAGAAGCTCGCGTGCGTTATGGCCGCTACCGGCTTGAAGTGACCTCGGCTGATCTAAGTGGCCCAGCCTCAAGCGTGGAATTCAATGCTGGTTGGTACACCGCCAGCAACAATGCCGAGAGCCCGGAAATTCTAGACGTCGCGCTCGACCGGGCCAAATACAAGCCCGGCGATACGGCCAAGGTGCGCATAGCAACCAAGAAGGGCGGTAAGGCACTTGTCGCGGTGCTTTCGGGCGGTCTGTTATCGATGCAGGAAGTTGCCGTCCACGATGGCGGCGGCGAGGTAGATGTCACCATCGGCGAGAATTGGGGCCCCGGCGCTTACGTCACGGCGGTGCTCTACCGACCTATGAACGAAAGCCTGAAGCGTATGCCCAGCCGCGCCATAGGCGTACAATGGCTCGGGCTCGACCAGTCAGCAAAGACGCTGAACGTTGCGATCAACACCGACGAGAAAATCAAATCTGGCTCGACACTCACCGTCCCCATAAAAGTGTCTGGTCTAGCGAGAGGCGAGGATGCGCGCATTACCGTTGCGGCCGTCGACCTCGGCATCCTCAATGTGACGCGCTTCAAGACGCCGGCACCTGAAAGTTGGTTTTATGCCCAGCGCCGCATGGGGCTTGAGATCCGCGACTTCTACGGCCGGCTGATCGACGGCATGCGCGCTGAGCGCGGCACGCTGCGCTCGGGCGGCGGCGGCCCCCTCCGCACGATCACGAATAGCAACATGCCGGTCGAGGACACGGTCGCGCTGTACTCCGGCATCGTCGAAGTCGATGCCGAGGGTAACGCTGAGGTCGACTTTGAGATACCCGACTTCAACGGAACCGTGCGAGTGATGGCAGTGGCCTGGAGTGCCCGCAAGCTCGGCCATGCCTCCCGCGATGTGATCGTGCGCGACGCGGTGGCCCTGACGGCATCCGGTCCACGCTTCTTGACGCTTGGTGATGAAGCGCGTCTCGACATCGCAATTCACAATGTCGAGGGACCGGCCGCACCTTATTCGCTGACCGTCAACACCGCTGAGGAGACGGTGCATGAAGGCAGCCTTGACTTGACGTCAGGCGAGCGGCGCTCTCAGGCCATTGTTATCAGGCCTACAAAGGTCGGTGAGCTTGCCTATGACATTCGCGTTGCCGGCCCCGGCGGAATCGAAGTCGCGCGGCAATTGACCTTCGACGTGAAGCCACCGGCCGGCGACATCAAGCGCACGACAGTCACCGCGCTGAAGGCGAACGGCGGCAGTATCACGTTGTCCCCGGACCTCGTGCACGGCCTGATACCTGATCGCACACGCGTTTCGTTGAGCGTCGGCCCCACGGCTGCGCTGGATGTTCCAGGACTCCTGACGGCTCTTGATCGCTATCCCTATGGTTGCGCCGAGCAGACAGTGAGCCGTGCGTTGCCGCTTGTTTACGCTAACACCCTCTCAAGCCAAATCGGCATTGCGCCAGACAAGGAACTGAAAGAGCGCGTGCAGAAGGCAGTCAACCGCGTATTCGAGATGCAGGACAGCTCAGGCGCCTTCGGTTCGTGGGGCCCGCGCTACGCCAACATGTGGCTGACGAGCTACGTGACCGACTTTCTGACCCGAGCCAAGGAGCAAGGGTTTACAGTCAATCCACTTGGCTTCTCTCAGGCGCTCGACCGTCTGCAGAACTACGTCAGCTATGCGCAGGATTTTGAAAAGGGCGGCGAGGATAGGGCTTATGCGCTCTACGTTTTGGCTCGCAACGGCCGCGCACCCATTGGCGAATTGCGCTACTACGCCGACACCCGCCTCGATCGCTTTGCAACACCTCTGGCTCAAGCCCAGCTCGGCGCCGCACTGGCAATGATGGGCGACAAGACGCGCGCGCAGAGGTCGTTTGAAGCAGCCCTTGCCAAACTCGATGCGCCAGCCGATCCCAAGCTTGCGCAAGTCTATCGCACCGACTACGGCTCCGGCTTACGCGATGGCGCCGCGCTGGTAACACTTGCTGTGGAAACGGGGGTTGCGAAGGCGCAAGCTCCGCGCCTCGTCGGCGTGATCGCCAAGGCCTACACGTCGCGCACCTACACTTCCACACAGGAGCAGGCCTGGATGTTACTGGCGGCCAATGCACTTTCCGAACGGGCCAAGGGCATGAAGCTCATCGTCGACGGAGCGCCCGTGGTTGGCTCGCTGATGCGATCGCTGGCCGCTGACGCCTTGAGCTCAAAACCGTTGGTCGTCGCCAACGAGGGCGGCGCACCCGTCGATGCGGTCGTCACAGTGATGGGCGCGGCGCTAACGCCGGAACCGCCCGCATCGAAAGGCTTCACGTTAGAGCGCAGCTATTACACGCTCGGCGGTGAACCGGTTGACCTTGCAAGCGGCAGCGGCGGCACAAGCGAAGTGAACCAAAACGACCGCTTCATAGCTGTCTTGAAACTGCATTCAAATGAAACAGGTGGTCGCGTTCTGCTAGTTGACCGCTTGCCCGCCGGGTTCGAGATCGAAAACCCGCGGCTCGTCGCTAGCGGCGATCTCAAATCATTGAGTTGGCTTAAGTCGGCGCACCGGCCCGAACACAGCGAATTTCGCGATGACCGCTTCGTCGCGGCCTTCGATTTTAAACGCGGCTCCAACAAAGACTCAGAAACGTCCACCACCGTCGCCTACATCGTGCGCGCCGTTACTCCCGGTACGTTCGTCCACCCGGCTGCGACTGTGGAGGATATGTACCGGCCCGAACACTATGCGCGGACGGCAGCCGGCAAGCTCACTGTCACGACGAACGAGTAAGGTCGTGGTGATGCGGGCTGGTCCAAAATGTTTGATCGTCTCCCCCTCTCAAAGTGGGGAGCGATCGTGGCGCCGGATAGCGATGCGCTGGTTTTCACTTGCGTTTTGCGGCGGCACGATCGCGATTGGCGCAGGGGCCGTCGCACTTTACATCGCTGTCGAGCGCCTCGGGCCACCAAAGCTTGCAGCCGCGGAAGATGTTTCGACCATCGTGCTCGACCGCCATGACATGCTCCTGCGCGCATTCACTACCAAAGAAGGTCGCTGGCGGCTCCCCGTTGCGCGCGGCAAAGTTGATGCGCGCTATCTGGCCATGCTCATGGCGTTTGAGGATAAGCGCTTTTATTCGCATCCAGGCGTCGATGCGCATGCGCTCATGCGGGCAGCATGGCAGCTTCTGCGTAACGGCCGTATCATTTCGGGGGGCTCCACGCTCACTATGCAGGTGGCCCGCCTTATCGAGGGCCGCCATGAACGCACAGCAAGCGCAAAGCTGGCACAAATTGTGCGCGCACTACAGCTAGAGCGGCGCCTGACCAAGCAGGAGATCCTCTCGATCTATCTTCGGCTCGCGCCGTTTGGCGGAAACATCGAAGGAGTCCGGGCCGCCTCACTTTCTTATTTCGGAAAGGAGCCGCACCGCCTTTCGATTGGCGAGGCGGCACTTCTTGTGGCGTTGCCGCAATCGCCCGAGTCGCGCCGGCCCGATCGCAGTCCGCAAGCGGCACGCGCGGCGCGCAACCGAGTGCTTGAGCGCATGGCCGCAGCCGGCGTGATCTCGCAGGCGGAGGCAACGCGCGCGCAAGATGAGCCGGTACCACACGGACGGCGCGCGTTTCCCAAGTTCGCCGCCCACCTCGCCGAGACTGAAGTTCTCGCTGGTACGACCAAATCCGTGCATCGGCTGACCATCGACCGCGGCGTACAAGCGTCGCTGGAAGCGCTCGCTAGAGAGCAAGCCAAGTTGCTGGGGCAGAAGCTGTCGGTTGCCATTCTCGCCGTCGATCACACGACAAACGAAGTCATCGCCCATGTTGGCTCAGCCAGCTACCTTGATGATGAACGCTTCGGCGCAATCGACATGACGACGGCAGTGCGCTCGCCGGGCTCCACGCTGAAGCCCTTTATCTACGGTCTGGCCTTCGAAGCCGGGCTTGCGCATCCACAGACATTGATCGAAGACCGGCCTGTTCGCTTCGGCACTTATGCACCCAAAAACTTCGACAATGACTTCCACGGAACCGTGACGATCCGCGAGGCGCTAGCCCAATCGCTCAACATCCCGGCGGTTAAGGTGCTGGCCGCTATAGGCCCTGGCAAACTTGCGGGCCGCTTCCGGCGCATTGGCGTGGAACCTGTTTTCCCTGACGAGACAGCCCCGACGCTTGCCATGGGGCTCGGTGGCGTCGGCATGACGCTGCGCGATCTCACGACGCTGTATGCAAGTCTGGCGCGTGGTGGTGACGCGGCGAAGCTCCGGCATCGTCGCGAGAAGACCGCGTCCAGCGCTGCGCAACGTCTTGTCCAAGGTATACGGCCGCCGCCTGCCAAACATGTGCTGCCCCCCGTAGCCGCCTGGTACATAACGGACATCCTGAAGGACGCTCCACCGCCGCTTAACGCCAAGAGAGGGCGGCTCGCCTACAAGACCGGCACCTCATACGGCTACCGCGATGCGTGGGCTGTCGGTTACGATGGCCAGCACACGGTGGCAGTCTGGGTCGGTCGCCCCGATGGCGCGGCGACGCCCGGCCTGGTCGGCCGCGTCGCTGCGGCACCAATTCTGTTTGACGCCTTCGCCCGTCTTAGCGAACGGCGCACACCTTTAGACGCACCACCGTCGGGCGCCGTGCAAGTGGCAAGCGGCTCGGATCTGCCACCCCCCTTGAAGCGCTTTCGCGAAAGCCGACGAGAGTTGACCCAGGGCCCCTATCTTGAGCCGCCGGTCCACATCGCCTTCCCGCCGGACCGCGCCGAGCTTGAAGTCGCGCTGGAGGAGGAAGAGCCTGTCCTGCTAAAGGCGAGCGGAGGCGTGCTTCCCTTGACGTGGCTCATCGACGGCGCCCCCATCAAATCCGATCCGCGAGCGCGACAGGTGGTCTGGCAGCCCGGCGGCCTGGGCTTTGCAAAGCTTTCCGTAATCGATGCCAAGGGCCGCGTCGACCGCGTCACGGTCCGGCTAAGGTAGCGGCCAGAGGCGATGACAAGTGGGAAGCAGACAGGCTAGTCTGTTGAACTCACGACGTCCCGGAACAAGCCAAAGCCTAATGAAACGACACCTTCGCCTCTCGGCCGCTCTCTTGGCAATTGCAGCTTTCCTTTCAGGCTGCGGCCAGGAAACAAAAGAAAAACTCCCGGCACTTGGTGCGAAAATCAACGAGACATCCGTCTCGGGCGTGTCGTCGGGCGCTTATATGGCTGGCCAGTTCGAGCTGGCGCACTCACGCGATGTCATCGGCGCTGCCATAATTGCCGGCGGTCCTTATGGATGCTCAGAGAGCCTATATGCCGACGTCATGCCCGGCCCGGGAACGGCTATCCTCAATCTGACAAAGGCGATCAACGGCTGCATGCTCGACGCACTTCAGGCGTTTGGCGTTCCAAACCCTGAGCTACTTGCCGACCGAGCCGGCCGTCTTGCAGAGAAGGACCGCATCGATCCTGTCACCAGCGTGCAGGACGACCGCATCTATTTGTTCTCCGGCAAGGACGATCACACCGTGGTACCGTCTATCGTTGCCGCCGCGCGCGAATTCTATAAAGCGCTCGGCGTGCCGGAGGAGCAGATCGAATACGTAACCAACATGCCGGCCGGTCACGGGTTCATTACCAAAGGCAAGGGGCCGGCTTGTGACTACACCGGCAAACCTTACATCGTTGATTGCGGATACGATCAGGCTGGCGCGCTGTTGGCCCAAATTTATGGACCACTAAACCCGCGCGCTGCCGAAACGTCGGGTGCGTATGTCGTCTTCGACCAGACCGTTTTTACCGGCGACCTCACGAACCACGGTTTAAGTGACAGCGGCGTCGTTTACATGCCGAAAAATTGTTTAGAAGGGAACTCGTGCCGCGTCCACATCGCCTTTCATGGATGCGGACAGAATCAGACGTTTGTTGGGAATGCCTTCTCGCACGACACAGGTTTCGCCCAATGGGCCGACACCAACAATATCATCGTGCTATTTCCCCAGACCGCGAATACGCCCATCAACCCGCAAGGGTGCTGGGACTGGTGGGGCTATACAGGGCCTGGCTACCTCACGCGTGCCGCGCCGCAAATCGTCGCCGTTCGCCGTATGTTAGAACAATTGGCCGGCGCCCGCACATCATCTTGAAAGTGCAAAACCTAGAAAGCGCCAACGTTTGGCACTTGCCGCCACCCGCACCAAAGCGACTCTAGGGTGCGACGATCCAGGTGATTTCTCACACACCATGAGGTGGACTATTCTTCCGATCAATAGAGTCTGGTTGAACAGTACGGGCAACAATCTGACGAATGTCAGAAACATGAGGGAACCTGCCAATGACGCGCCTGATCGCAGTCGACTGGGTTCAATGGCGCAGTTCGTCGCCAGCAAGTGCCAGCTTCGACAAACTGACGAGCTTGGCGGCCATTGCCGTTATCTTAGCGTCCTCGGCCGCCACCGTATTAGAACAGAGCAATATCGACGCGCAAACAGGCGAGGCGCAGCGCGCGAGTGCTGAGAAGCCCCCCGGCGTGCTTCCAGCTAAAGAAATGATGGTTGGCGCATACCTGGGTGCGCCCCACACATACCCCAGTGCGGTTAGAATCGAAAAGGATGGCGCTTACGACTTCACGATAGATCCCGTGCATTGGATGGCGCAACCGTTCAAGAGCCCCGTTTACTACGGCGCACGTGTTGCACGCTGGTTCACTGGAGGCCGCACTGGCATGATGGTCGACTTCATCCACTCAAAGGCGATGGCTGATCTAACAAAAGAGGCCGCGTTTACGGGAACGTTGGACGCAAACCCGCTTCCGCCGCGTGCAAAGATTTCTGAAATTGTAAAGAAGCTTGAGTTTTCGCACGGTCACAACATGCTGTTGTTCAATGGGCTGTTGCGACTGCCTAACATCGGCACCCGCGTGAGCCCCTATGTCGGCGCGGGCGCAGGCGTGCTGTTGCCGCATACCGAGGTCAGGCTGACGAACGGCGATCCACGAACATATGAATACAACTATGCTGGCCCTGCGGGCCAAGCGCTTGTCGGCCTAGAGTTTCGCTTGTCACGAATGTCCGTTTTTCTTGAGTACAAATTTACTTACGCGCAGTACGAAGCGCCGCTGTCACAGATGAACGGCAGCTGGCTGTTCCTTGATATCTGGCGGCAGATTCAGCGCTGGATGAATGGTGAAGAGCCTCCGGGCGGGCATGTCTCCACGCAGCTTGCAAGTCACCAATTAGTCGGCGGATTGGCCGTGCGGTTCGCCACCCAACCCACGGCACCATGAGGACCGAGCGTCAGAAGCGGCGCAGAAGCCGGTCGAAATAGTCCAGCTCTAGCCGCGGGCGCAGAGGTTCAGCCGACCGGCGGCGCAGTTCTTCAAGGATTTCGCGTGCGCGCTGCATGTCGATCTCGTCTGGAACCTTGACCGAGTTACCCGCATGCGGGCCCTGATACCGCTGCGGACGGCCTAGCGGATCGCGCGGCTCGTTGCCTTCCTGCCCGTACTGGGAACGCCCGCCTTTCTGCATGCCTTCGACCATCTCCTGGGCGCCCTGGCGCATTTGTTGAAGCGCGCGCCCCTGCTCGCCAAGTGCCTCGCCGGTTTCACTCTCTTCTAGCGAACGCTCGGCATTTTCCATCGCTTGCTGCGCGTCTTCAAACTCTGATGAACCAGCGCCAAGCCTATCCAATTCCCGCCGCAACTGATTAAGCTGCTCTTTGAGCTCACGCTGCCGCTGGCTAAGGCCTCTGCCCGCCTGCTGACCTTGGCGCTGGCCTCTTTGGCCCTGACCAAGCTGCCCTTGTCCTTGCTGTTGGCCACGCCGGGCGTTGGGATCAGGCGTTCCCTCGCCAGCTCTGGCTCCGCGTTGGCCCTGGCGGCGATGCTGGCGGAAGGTCTCGTCCATCAAACGTTGTTGCTGGCCGACGATATCGCCGAGTTCGTCGAGCTTCTTCATCATCATCTGGCCGCGCTCAGCCTGACGCTTCGTCATCTGACCCGATTGGAGACGCTCCAAAAGATCGCGCAACTCCGCCAGCATGCGCTGCGCTTGTTCGCGTGAGCCGTTGAGTGTCATGTTTTCCAGGTCCTTCATCATGCGCTGAAGGTCGTCCTGGCTCATCTGCTGATTTTCTTGATCAAGCCCCTCCGGTGGCGCCATCTCATTCTTGGCTGCATCCTTTGACAGTTGATCCACATAGTTGTTCAGGGCTTCGCGCAGCTGCTGCATCAAGGCTTGCAGCTCGGCGTCGGGCGCGCCCTTTTCAAGTGCGTCGGCAAGCTTGTCTTGCGCTTCGCGCACCGCCTTTTCCGCGTCTGACAAATCGCCGTTCTCAATGCGCAGTGCCAGATCCCACAGTCCATCCGTGACACCCTTCATCCCCTCGCGCGTCTCGTCACGCCTGAGGCTATGGTAGACAGTGCGCAGGCCAAGATAGATCGCGGCGCTGTCGATGAATCCATCCGGCTCCAGCGTCAGCGCTTCAAGCGCACGCAGCACTTGGTCGCGATAGCGCGAATCCTCCAGAAGCTTGCGCCGTTGCTCCACGAGCGCTCGAGCAAGCGGTTTTTGGAAGAGACGCTCTGGTAGGGTCATCGTTATCGGTTTGCTGCGTCCGACGTTCCCCACCACATCCGTGGCCTCAAGCGTCAGCACGACCTCACGCCCCGCCCAGGGATGCGGACCGAAGTCGATATACGTCTGAGCCTCGTTGGAGCCCTTGCGCGGCAGTCGCAGCTTCAGCTCCGGCGGTCGCTCAAGAGGCAAGCGCGGCCCCGTCAACGATTCCGGTCGCGCCCAAACTTTGCTTGAATCGCCTGGCTTTTCGCTCTTTTCAACCTTCTTGAGTTTTACCTCGGCGGAGACGACGCCGTAATCGTCTTCGACTGTGTAGTTGAGCCTCAAGGCGCCGCGCCGCGTGCGTCCTGGATCCTTGGCATGGGCAATCTGCGGTGCGTTGTCGAGTATGACATCGAAGGTCCAGCGCGCAAGCTCGGTACCAGAGACCAGAACGCGGACCCTTGCTGGTTTCCTCAGTTCGAAGCGCAGTTCCGATACTTCACCTGCTGAGCCCGTGGACGAGCCTGCTTCCGGTCGTTGTGCGTCAATGAACGAGGCATCGTCGGCACCTTCGGCCAAGACTTCGAGACGTAGGTTAATCAAGCCAGCGCCGGTAGCGCGAACAATGAGCACGCTTCTCTCAGGCACTTGGATAAGCGCGGTGTTATCGGATGTCTTATCCTTGGCGCGCAAAGATCCATCCGCAAGCATTATCGGAGGCCGGTCGGTATAGGGTGGCGGCGTCACCCAGGCATCGAGGCGTGCCGTCGCAATCGCAACCGACGTGTCGAAACGGAACGCAGAACGAATACGATCGGCTGCGCTATCTCCCACGAGACCCGTCAGCGCAATGACGCTAAGCATCACAAGCGCGCGCAGAGCAATTGGATCGTCGCGATCGGTACGCGGGTGGGGCTTGCCCACGCGAAGCCGCGACAACGCATTGGCAAGACGCTCGCGATGCGCATGCCAGATAGCCTTGGTGCGCGGGTCGTTCGCGTTTGCGGTTATCGTGTCCTCATAGGACGACGCTGGACGGTGCGGAATCCCGGAGACGCGCTCTATGCGCCGCACCGCTTCGTCGTGGCTTGGGAAGCGAACACGCGCGGCAAATAGCAACGCTACAAGACCAGCCACACCAAACGCTGCAAGCAATGCAATATGTGCGATATTGCCCAGCATGGCCCAAACGCCGAGGAGCGACACCAGCAAGAACAGACCAGCGATCCCAATGATCAGCCATAGGCGCGGCCATAGGCGCTCAAAGAGCAGCGCCCATTTGCTGGCGCGCACCTTTCGCTTGAAGGCCTTGCTACTTGGCGAACGTGAAGCTTGTGGCTCAGGCATAGGCAACGATACCGGCTTCGCAGCGGGGGGTGCCATTACAAATAAGTCAGACGTTCATGTTAAGTTGCTGTGGCAAAGGGGCAAGATCAAGGGGCCAAGCCTACTTATCCGCCAGCCAATCGGGTACCCGGTCGAGGCCAATGAGGTCATCGTAGGTCTGGCGCGGGCGCACGACGCAATAGCGATCGCCGTTGACAAGCACCTCCGGCACCAGCCGGCGGGTGTTATAAGTTGACGACATGACAGCGCCGTAGGCGCCTGCTGTCATCACCGCAATCAAGTCGCCAGGCTCGAAAGGCGGCAATTCGCGATTGATCGCCAGATAGTCTCCGGTTTCACAAATGGGTCCCACGACATCCTGCTTCGCCACCGGCACCGCCCCCTTCGACTCGGCGACCGGCCAGATCTCGTGCCAAGCCTCATAGAGTGTTGGACGCAACAAATCGTTCATAGCTGCGTCGACAACCGTGAACCTCTTGTCGGCACCCGCCTTGGCGAAGATGACTTCAGAAACGAGGACCCCGGCATTGGCCGCGATCATGCGCCCTGGCTCCAACACGATTTTCAGGCCCAAGTCGCCGAGCGTCTCGTTGACGACGGCGGCATACTCGGAAGGTGCAGGCGCGAATGGTTCATGCGATTCATAGGGAACGCCGAGGCCACCGCCGATATCGAGATGCTCCAGCGCGTGACCGTCCCTGATCAGCGCTTGCGCCAACTCGCGCATGAGACGGAAGGCGTTGCGGAACGGCTCCAAATCGATGATCTGGCTGCCGATGTGCATATGGATACCCGTCGCAGCAATGCCGGGCAACGACCGCGCTTGAGCATAGAGCCGAGGCGCGTGGGCGTAGGGAATGCCGAATTTGTTCTCCGCCTTGCCGGTTGCGATCTTCGCATGCGTCTTGGCATCGACATCTGGATTGACACGCAGTGCAACACGCGCTGTCTGACCCGCGTTTGTCGCAGCATCGCTTAAGGCCTGAAGCTCCGGCTCGCTTTCCACGTTGAATCCTAAGATACCTTGGCTTAGCGCAAAGGCCATCTCGTCGCGGGATTTACCAACGCCGGCAAAAATGATCTTGGAAGCGGGCACGCCGACGGCAAGAGCGCGGCGCAGCTCGCCTTCGGAAACGACATCCATGCCGGCACCGAGACGTGACATCGTGCGCAGCACTGCCTGATTGGAGTTTGCCTTGACCGCGTAACAGATCAGCGCATCAAAGCGATCGAACGCCTCGGCCAGAACGCGGTAGTGCCGCTCCAGCGTTGCGGTGGAATAGCAATAGAACGGCGTGCCGACCTCGGCGGCCAGGCGCACCATGCTCAGATCCTCGGCGTGCAGGACGCCGTTCTTGTAGTGAAAGTGATGCATGAGTGCGCTTCTAGCGCGAGATTCGCATTAGCGCAGCAGTGGATCGAGAATGAAGCCTTCGTGCTTCTTGCGCGGAGCTTCCGAATTTGGCCCAGGATCGCGGGCCTCGGCCGACTTCGCGGTACCCGTGGCCTTGGCGTCCGGCGGCGGATCGAGCGAACCACGTACCCCGCAAGCGGAAAGGCTCAAGCCCAGGGCAGCCATGACCAGCCCCATGCGAATGACCTTGAGAGTTGACCCCACCGGCATATCCCTCGACCGCCCGCTTCCCTTGATGACCAAGCAAAGCTGCTTGGCACCGGTTCCCTGCCCAAAAGAGCAAAGTTGCGGCACCAAGCGATCTTGCCTTCCTTTTAGCTCCTGGCGAGGGCCTTTTCCAACCGCTTCAGCCAGGAACGGGCCATTTTGCGCACGCTCTGTGGCGCAGTTCCACCATAGCTTTTACGGCTCGAAACCGACTTTTCTGGGCTCAAAACCGAGAAAACATCCTTTGTTATCCGGGGCTCGACCGCCTGCATAGCCTCCAAAGGCAGGTTTTCCAGCACCAACCCTCGTGATTCTGCCTCAGCGACGATGCGCCCCGTCACGTGGTGGGCCTCGCGGAACGGCTTTTTCAGAACCCGGACCAGCCAGTCAGCCAGATCGGTGGCCGTCCCGTAGCCGTGATCTGCTGCGGCCCGCATGGCATCGGGCACCGGCTCCATATCTTCGACCATGCCGGTCATCGCAGCGATCGCCAGCCCCAGGCTATCGAGGGCATCGAAGGCGACCTCTTTGTCCTCCTGCATGTCCTTTGAGTAAGCGAGCGGCAGACCCTTCATCACCATCAACAGGCTCTGGAAGGCGCCAGCAATGCGCCCGACCTTGGCCCGCGTCAGTTCGGCCGCATCCGGGTTGCGCTTCTGCGGCATAATGGAGGACCCGGTCGTGAAATTGTCTGAAAGCCGGATGAAACCGAACTGCGGCGTGGCCCAAAGTACGAATTCCTCCGCCAAGCGCGAAAGGTGCATGGCCGTGATGGCGGCGGCAGCCAACGTTTCGAGCACGAAGTCGCGATCGGAGACGGCGTCGAGAGAGTTGGCCGATGGCTTGTCGAAATCCAGCGCATCGGCCGTCATATGACGGTCGATAGGAAATGACGTACCTGCGAGTGCGGCTGCACCCAAAGGGCACTCATTAAGCCGACGGCGCGCGTCGGAGAACCGGCCGCGATCGCGTCCTAACATCTCCACATAGGCCAGCAAATGATGCCCGAAGGTTACGGGCTGGGCCGGCTGCAAATGCGTGAAGCCCGGCATGACGGTAGCCGCGTGCGCCTCTGCCTTGCGCGTTAGCGCCAATTGCAAACCGGCAAGCCCCACATCGAAGGCATCGATCGTATCGCGCACATAGAGCCGGAAATCTGTGGCCACTTGGTCGTTGCGTGAGCGCGCCGTGTGCAGGCGGCCAGCCGGCGTACCGATCAAATCCTTGACGCGAGCTTCGACATTCATATGCACGTCCTCAAGCGCGCGCTTGTAGGCCATTTTCCCGCTTTCGATCTCGGCGAGAACCTGCTCCAAGCCTTTGAGGATCTCACGCGCATCCGCCTTAGTGATGATGCCTTGAGCTGCAAGCATGGACGCATGCGCCTTCGAGGCGCGGATGTCTTGCGGGGCCAGCCGCTTGTCGAAGCCAATGGAGGCGTTTATCTCCTCCATGATCTCAGCGGGCAAAGCCTTGAAACGGCCGCCCCACATGCGGTTTGCGGACTTGTTGGTCACAGGTTCGTGCTCCGTCAGCACATTGGATTCGGCGAAGGAAGGTACATGACCAAAGGCCCAGCACAGTCAAAGAACGCGTTCGCCACGTACCTATGGGTGGCCGCACTAACAGCGGTTGCGGCCTTCGCGGCGGTATACGTCACCACAGGCCGCCCTGACAATGAAAGACCGGTAGCTGAGAGTGGTGAAAAGGTTAAGTCCGCTAAGCCGCGCGGCACGAATCCGCTCTCAACCGGAGCCATGACGACCTTTGTCTTCAAGAAGACGCCCGAATTCCTGGCCGATGTGTCCTTTCTAAACGCCGGCGGCGAAGAGGTGAGCCTAAAGGACTGGCGCGGAAAGGTCGTGTTATTGAACCTGTGGGCGACGTGGTGCGGGCCATGCCGCGAAGAGATGCCCATGCTCGACAGGCTGCAAAAGGAACTGGGATCGGACAACTTCGAGGTTGTTGCCCTGGCGGTGGACAAAGCGGGCTTGGAAGGCGCGGGCAAATTCTTTCGAAACATCAAGGTTAAGAATTTGCGTCTTTTCGCCGATCCAACGGTCCGAGCCAGCGGCAAGCTCAGAGTGGTCGGAATGCCAACGACGATCCTCATCGATGCCCAAGGACGCGAAATCGGCCGTTTGATTGGACCGGCGGATTGGGACAGTGACGATGCGAAGCGATTGATCGCCGCATCGCTTCAAACGAGCGACGCGCCTGAGGGCTAAAATAGATGATAGGCGGCCGTGGCACCGGCGAAAACAAAGGCTGCACAGAATAGAACCGCACAGAGGAGCATGTTCCGGTTCGACTTCTCGACACGGCCCTTTAGGGCCGACAATTCGGAGAGTTTCTTGTCGATCGATTCAAACGACTTGTATGTAAGGCCGACAAAGGTGCTCTTCTTGCCCTCGATCGCATCGAGACGGGCCTTAAGATCCCGAAAGGCTTTTTGATTCTCCTTGAACTTGTAGTCGCGCGAATTCCTCAAGCTCTCCTCAAATGATTCAAAGCGGCGCACCCGAGCAACCTCTTCGGCCAGCTCGTCGGCAACACGCTGAGCTTTTTCTGCTTCACGCTCCAGGTGCGCAATCGCGCCCTCAACCTTGTCCAACCGCACCGCGGTCTCGGCGACGAAACCATCACGGCCCAGCCAAGGTCCGTGCGTTACCACCGCCACTTGATCACCACCTTTAGACATGACGTATGCGTCCCTATACGATCACTGCCAGAATCGTTACGGGAGAATTTGAACGACGGAGATTAACACCGCGTTTGCAAGTCGTCCGTGAACAAGCGTCTGCGTGCCGCGATTGACACCCCAGACGGTGCGCGCGACAAGGCAAACGCTAGCGCAACACGCTGAGGCCCTTGAAAAATGCCAACTGAAATCACCCCCGCCGAACTTCAAAGCGCAATCGATTCCATATGGGAGGAACGCGAAAGTATTACCGTAGGCACGACCGGTGCCGTTCGTGACACGGTTGGGACAGTTCTCAACCTTTTGGATAGAGGTGAGATCCGCGTTGCGGAAAAGTCAGCAGACGGGTGGACGGTCAATCAATGGGCAAAAAAAGCCGTATTGCTTTCATTCCGCTTGAACGACATGACGGCGATATCGGGCGCACCTGGCGGCGCTTCCTGGTGGGACAAGGTGCCCTCCAAATATGCCGGCATGACGCCTGACGATTTCCGGCGGGCCGGCTTCCGCGCCGTGCCGGGCTCGATCGTGCGCCATTCAGCCTACATCGCGCCGGGAGCAGTGCTGATGCCCTCCTTCGTCAACCTCGGCGCGTACGTTGACGAAGGCACGATGGTGGACACCTGGGCAACGGTTGGAAGCTGCGCGCAGATCGGCAAAAACTGTCATCTCTCAGGTGGTGCTGGAATCGGCGGCGTGCTGGAGCCGCTGCAGGCCGGCCCCGTCATCATTGAAGACAACTGCTTCATTGGCGCACGCGCCGAGGTGGCCGAAGGCGTCATCGTCTGCGAGGGCTCGGTGTTGTCGATGGGCGTCTACATTGGTGCCTCAACAAAGATCGTCGACCGCGCCACGGGCGAAGTGCACTACGGCAAGGTGCCACCCTACTCGGTGGTCGTATCCGGCACGATGCCCGGCAAGCCGCTGCCCAACGGCGAGCCCGGCCCCAACCTCTATTGCGCTGTCATCGTCAAACGCGTGGATGCGAAGACGCGTTCCAAGACAGCGATCAATGAGCTCTTGCGCGATTGAGAGTGGAGCGCGGACCATGCCGTACCGCACGCTCGACCCTAACAAGATCATCGAGACTTCTGAGGCGCTTCAACGTCGCATCAGCGAGCGTTTTCCTAGCTCCGGGCTCTCAGGCGTCTGTCGCGAACTTGTTGACGTTGCGCGAGGAAGCAAGCAACGCGTAATTGAAGTATCGCAACCCAACTGGGCATTGCGCGTTGGAATCGCGCTGATCCTCATACTTGGGATCGGATTGCTGGCTTACGTTGCAACCATCATCGAGATAAAGCGCGGCACGGAAAACCTTTTCGGTGTGCTGGAGGGTATCGACGCGGCCGTGAATACCCTGGTTTTGACGGGTGCCGGCGTCTTCTTCCTTGCCACGCTCGAACGGCGCTGGCGGCGGCAGCGGTCACTTGCTGATTTGCACGAACTACGGACGCTGGTTCACGTCATCGACATGCATCAGCTTACGAAGGATCCCAGCAAGGTCTCCGACGTGAGCACCGGCACCCCCTCATCGCCAAAGCGTGTGCTCACACCGTTCGAACTCACACGCTATCTCGACTATTGCTCCGAGATGCTGTCACTCTGCGCCAAGACCGCGGCACTTTATGCGCAAGACACAAAGGACCCCCTGGTCGACAGCGTGGTGAGCGAACTTGAGCAACTGACTGCGAATCTTTCGGGTAAGATCTGGCAGAAGATCACTATCGTGCAGAACATGGCCCGGACGAACCCGCCCCTGTCAAGTCAGCAGAACGCACAATGAAAAACACCCCGCCCGATCCCATTTCCCTAGCGCAAGCTTTGATCCGCTGCGCGAGCGTCACACCGGCTGAAGCCGGTGCGCTGACACTCGTCGAAGACGTACTCAAGGGGGCCGGTTTCACCTGTCACCGCATGACGTTCTCAAGTCCCGGCACTTACCCCGTGGAAAACCTCTATGCGCGCATAGGGACGGCGGGGCCCAACTTGTGCTTTGCAGGACATACGGACGTGGTGCCGCCCGGCGACGATGCCGCTTGGACTTTGCCTCCGTTCGCCGCCGAAATCCGCGATGGCGTACTTTATGGGCGCGGCGCTGTGGACATGAAGGGTGAGGTCGCTTGCTTTATGGTCGCCGCCCTGCGCCATCTTCAGGCCGCCGGGGGCGAGCCGAAGGGCTCTATCTCCTTCCTCATCACCGGCGATGAAGAGGGCGACTCGATCAACGGCACCATGAGGGTGATCGACTGGCTGAAAGAACGCGGCGAGACATTAGACGCCTGCGTCGTCGGCGAACCATCGAGCCGGCACGAAGTCGGCGACGAAATCAAAATCGGGCGGCGCGGCACGCTCAACGGCGAGCTCGTCGTCTCCGGCAAGCAGGGCCACTCCGCCTATCCGCATATCGCTGATAACCCGCTGCCGAAGCTCGCGCGCATCATCGACCGGTTGTCAGCTTTGGAACTCGATACCGGCACGCAGCACTTCGAACCTTCACACATCGCGGTGACCGTGGTCTCGGTGCCGAACACGGCGACGAACGTCATTCCAGGGCAAGCGCGCGTCAAGTTCAATGCGCGCTACAACGACACGCATACGCGCACTAAGCTGGAAGCGCTGATCCGCAAATGCTGCGAGTCCGCGGCAGCTGAGGTGGGGGCGGATTTTTCGCTTACATTCTCTGGCACCGGCGACGTCTTCGTCACCGAACCGGGGCCACTTGTCGACACGATGGTGTCAGCGGTGCGCGAGGTGACCGGGCATACGCCGAAGCTGACGACGACGGGCGGCACGTCGGATGCGCGGTTTATCAAAGACGTCTGTCCCGTCGTTGAATTCGGGTTGATCAACGCCACGATCCATCAGGTGGACGAGCGCGTTCCACTGGCCGATCTGGAAACCTTGACGCGCATCTACGAACGCTTCATCGCGGGTTATTTTTCTCGAGCGTAGCTCGATATTGTAAATGCCTGCACGCCGGCCGCAGAAATCGCGCGGCGCTTGTGGTAGGAAAGTGGAAACGTCTACCAGAGCAAGGGGCCCAACCAATGGAACCGATATCGAGCCTGCGCGGCGCGTTGCATCAAAGTTGGGGTTGGTTGCTGGCGCTTGGCGTCGTGCTGATCCTGTTTGGCGGCCTCATCCTTACCGTCCCACTCGGCGTCGTCACCGCATCCTTAACGGTGGAGATATGGATTGCGGCCGCGCTCCTCGTTGCGGGCGTTCTGCAGCTATTCCACGGGTGGCGCACCACCGCCTGGGAGGGGCGCATATGGCAGATGCTGGGCGGCATCGTATTCATTATCGCCGGTATCCTGATGTTCGTTTACCCAACGCTCGGGTTGCTTTCCTTGACGATGATCGTCGCGGTGGCGCTGATTGCCCAGGGCATCGCTTCGCTGCTGGTTGGCGCCAACTTTGCAGGCTGGGGCGGGCGCCGGTGGCTGATCATCTCGGCCGTCGTATCGATCATCGCCGGGTTTCTGTTGCTGTTCGATCTGCCTACGTCGGCAGGCTGGACCCTTGGCACCATCGTCGGCGTTGCCTTAGTGTTGCAAGGCGTGAGCCTGGTGCTACTCAGCCTTGATGTGCGTCGAACAGGCGCGACCACGCATTAGACACAAGCCCGAACAAGAAACATGACCGAGGCCCCTTTCGATTTCAGTTGCCTGACGCGGCGAGGCGTGCCGGTCCAGCACTTCGACGCAGGCGAAAAAGTCTTCTTGGAGGAGGATGCCGGGGACTGCATGTATGTCGTTCAGTCAGGCATGGTCGACGTCATTACTTTTGGTTCGGCATTGGAGAGCGTCGGGCCAGGCGGCATGTTCGGCGAAATGGCCCTCATTGACGGTGGTCCGCGCAGTGCCGCGGCGCTGGCGAGCGAGGCCACCGAGGCTGCTATGATCGACAAGGCCATGTTTCTCCAACTTGTGCGTGAAGAGCCGGGGTTTGCGTTGCACATCATGCGCCTACTCACGGACCGCATTCGCCGCATTGGCCAAAGCCGCTAGCGATACGCCCCAAAGCGAGCACACATGATCGTCCTTAACAATGTGAGCAAATCATTTGATGGCGGCCGAAGCTATGCACTGCGCAATATCTCACTCACGATCGAAGAAGGCGAAACGTTCGTGCTCGTTGGCACTTCGGGGTCGGGCAAAACGACGATTCTTCGACTGATCAACCGTCTCATCGAACCAACATCAGGGCGTATCACGCTCGATGGCCGCGATTTGAGCGATTATGAGCCGATCGCGTTGCGCCGAAACATGGGTTACGTGTTCCAAGGCATCGGCCTTTTTCCGCATATGACGGTAGGGCAGAACGTTGCAATCGGACTGCGCCTGACAGGAATGTCCGCAGACCAACGGGAAGCGCGTGCACGCGAGCTTATCGAACTCGTTGAGCTTGAGCCTGACGCTTACGTCGACCGGTTTCCCGCGGAGCTTTCCGGCGGCCAGCAGCAGCGGGTCGCGGTTGCCCGCGCACTGGCAACTGATCCTGACTACCTGCTGATGGACGAGCCCTTTGGCGCGCTCGATGTGCTGACGCGCGAAAGCCTGCAGAAGGAAGTGCTCCGGCTAAAGGAGAAAATTCGCAAGACGATTGTTTTTGTCACCCACGACATTGTCGAAGCGTTTCTCTTAGGTGACAGAATTGGCGTGTGCGATGAGGGGCGGCTCGACCAAGTCGGCACCAAGCGCGAGCTTGTCGAGCAGCCGGAAACAGAATTCGTGCGCGCGCTACTGGCGCGTCCGATCGAGCAGCTCGAAGCTTTTCGGGAGCTGCGATGAACCTGCTCGATCACATTGCCGCAGTAGTCGAGCAGCACGGGGCCGAGCTGTGGCTGCGCACGGGCGAGCACATCATGCTGACGAGTGTGTCAACGGTGCTCGCCATTGTCATCGGCATTCCGTTGGGAATATTCGCGGCCAAGCGTGACTGGGCCGAGCGGCCGCTACTTGCGACGGTTGGGGTCCTACAGACCGTTCCCAGCCTCGCGATGTTGGCACTGTTGCTGACGATGATAGGGCGCATTGGAGCGCTGCCGGCCATCATCGCGCTCTCGCTTTATGCACTCCTGCCGATCGTTCGCAACACGGTGACGGGCTTGCGCGGCATCGCGCCCCAAATCTCGGAAGCCGCTCGCGGTGTCGGCATGACGCCGGCACAGCAACTCTCCCTCGTCGATATGCCGCTGGCGCTTCCCGTCATTGTTGCGGGCGTGCGCACGGCCGCTGTCGTGGGCGTGGGCATTGCAACGCTGTCCGCGTTCATTGGCGCGGGCGGCCTGGGACAGTTCATCAACCGCGGCCTTGCGCTCACCAACACCGACCTCATACTGCTGGGCGCCATTCCATCAGCTCTTCTCGCGCTTGCGGTGGATGGGTCCATCGCGGCCTTTCAATGGGGCATCGAAACTCGGCGCCGGGCGCGTGAAGCATCCACGATCTGGGCCACTCGGATCGCTACGGCGCTTCCGGCGCTGATTCTCATTCTCGGCGCCATTGCGTACGTCTCCACATCAAGCGGTTTGACCGCCACATCGCGCGTTTCTCCAGGTGGGAAGCTGAAAACCTTGCGCGTCGGCGCGAAGAACTTCGGCGAGTCTGAAATTCTCGGCGAAATGATCGCACAGCTCATCGAGGCTAAGTCCGATCTGAAAGTGGAGCGCCGGTTTGGCTTTGGCGGCACAATGATCGTGCACAATGCGCTCGTAGTGGGCGAGATCGATCTTTACGTGGAGTATACCGGCACGGCTCTTACGACGATCCTTGGTGCCAAAACAATCACAGATCCCGATCGTGTGCTCGAATATGTGCGTGACGTTTATGCCAAACGCCTTCAACTCATCTGGCTGAAGCCCTTCAAGATCAACAACACATATGCGCTTGCGGTTACGAGTGAGAATGCGCGGTCTCGCGGATGGACGACTATTTCCGATCTGGTGGCAGACGCCGGCAGGCTACGCGCAGGCTTCACGCCGGAGTTCTCCCAGCGTCCGGACGGTTATCCGGGCCTGCGCAAGGTCTACGACCTCAGCTTCGGGCAAGTTTTCGATCTGGATGCCGCGTTGATGTATCGCGCCGTTGCCGAAGGAGAAGTAGATGTTGTCTCTGCCTACGCGACGGACGGGCGGATCGACGCCTACAAACTGATTCTACTGGAAGACGACCGACACGCCTTCCCCCCTTACAATGCAGCGCCTGTGGTGCGCGAAGCAATCTTAAAGGAGTACCCTGAACTACCAGCGATACTCGCTCCACTTTCAGACCTGCTGGATGACCAGACGATGCGGGTGCTCAACTGGCAAGTGGATGGCGAGAAGAAAAGCCCGCTCGCGGTTGCGCGCGATTTTCTGCTTTCAAAGAATCTCTTGGCGGCGAATGAGACGGTGGAGTGACGGCTGCTCCTATCACTCCGTGCGCAACTCAACGCTTTCTGCATCAATGCTATAGCCCGCATCGGCGAGGCCGGTGAACGCCGTCTCCGTCTTCATCGTTCCGACCACAGTGACGGGGTCGAACAACTGATCGATTTCCAGACCCTTGTCCGTCTTGACGTAGACGATCTGGTTGACGGGCGGCGGGGGAACGTGAACGCACGCGCCAACAAAGGGCACCAGCAAGAACTCCTTGACGATCGTCGCATCAAAGTCGAGCGGAACCATATAACCACCTATGCTGACGCGCTTGCCGTTGAGCTCTTCGACAACGCGCGGGGACCGGTCGCCGCCGGGTTGACGCCGCTTCATCGACATCCAGGTGCCCTCCTTAATCGGTGGGAGCGGAGTAGCATCTGCAGCCGTTGTCGCATCAGCAGAACGCGGCAGAGCGCCTGAGAAAAACGGCTTGGGCTTCTTGGGTGGCGCAGGCTCCGGCGGGGGCATCAGCTGCGCCCATTTAAGCTCTAAGGGCTTCTCGGCTGCGTGCAAACCGAGTGAAAAAAGAAACGACACAACAAGCACAAACGCAATTCGAGCCGCAGACATTCTCGTCATTGCCTCTCTCTCCATTCAGGTCCGCACCATCATGCCATCCGCCAACGAGAGGCGATAAGCACGCGCTGCTGGGATCAGTCCGGCAAGAAATCCCGCCAAGACAATGGCGCCCAGGGTTATCCACTCGCGATACGTCGGGGGATTAATACTCAAATGCAGGCCGTAGGCCCGGTCCACATAAGGCTGGAGCACGGCCAAGGCAGCGTATAGCAGGATCGCGCCGAGGATGACCCCGGCTAGCGTCAGCAGACCGGCTTCGGTGGCGAGTAGGCCTAGAACCGTCGCTGGACGCGCGCCGACAGATCTCAGGATAGCCATCTCGCGCCGGCGTTCGTTCAGCGTGGTGAGGATCATCGTCACCATGCCAAGCAGCGCCGTGGCGACAACCATCGCAGAAACCACCGACAGAGCCGTTTCCGCCGTGCCGACGAGCTGCCAGAGCTCTTGCAGCGTCAAGCCTGGGATAATCGCGGACAGAGGTTCTTGGCGATACTCGTTGATCATTCTTTGCAGCTTGAAGGTTGCAATCTTCGACTTGAGGCCGATCAGCGCCGCAGTGACCGCCTTGGGTTTAAGCGACATGGTGCGCACCTCGTCCGCCGAAACGCTCTGGCCCGGCATGGGGATGCCTTGCTTCCAGTCGATGTGGATCGCCTCAATGGCTTCAAGGCTGACGTGAACGGTCCGGTCAATGGGCGTACCAGTCCTCTCCAGGATTCCGGAGACGCGGAAGGGTTTGTCCTTGTGCTCTACAAATGAGATTGAGCCCGTCCCATGGGCGACAATGATGGAATCTCCAACTTTGTATCCCAGCGCCTTGGCGACGTCGGCGCCGATCACGGCGTCGAAGAGGTCATCAGACGGTTTGCCTTGCGCAAAGGTGATGGGCTGGCCATGACGATATTTATAATGCTTGAAATAGTCCGACGTAGTGCCCAGCACGCGAAAGCCGTGATGGCTGTCACCTAAGGACAGCGGCACGACCCAGGCAACCTCGGGCTGGTTGGCAATGTCCTCAAGGCTTTTCCATGTGATATTGTTGGTGGCATTGCCGATACGAAAGACAGAATAGAGCAACAGCTGAATGCCGCCGCTACGTGCACCGACGATCAAATCGGTACCGGAGATCGTATCAGCGAAGCTTTGGCGCGCGCCTGTACGAACCTTTTCGACGCCCAAAAGCAGCATCACGCTAAACGCGATCGCGAGCACCGTAAGCGACGCCGTCAGTGCACGATTGCGCAAGGATTGCAGAGCAAGGCGAGGAACAATCATGCCGCAGCCCTCCTCGCGGTGACCGCAACATCCTCTAAGCGCAGCACGTGATCGAAATGGGAGCCCAGCGCCTCATCGTGGCTGACCATGATCACGGCGGCGCCCGCCTCGGCGGCCTCTGCAGAAAGGAGATCTAAGAATGCATCTTGGCGGTCACGGTCCAGCGAAGAGGTGGGTTCGTCTGCCACGATGATCTCGGGGCGTCCGATGAGGGCACGCGCACCCGCGACGCGCTGCTGCTGCCCGACGCTCAAGCTGGCTGTCGACATGCCGTGGAGTTCTTCGGTCTCAAGGCCAAGACTATCCAGTAAGCGCAATGCCTCTGCCTCAATTGACCCATTCTCGCCTGCGCGTTTGCGGCGTTTTGCAGAAAAACTTAAGGGGAGCAGCACGTTGTCGGTGATTGTGCCGTAGGGCAGCAGATTGAACATCTGGAAGATGATGCCGAAGTGTTCAGCGCGGAATTGATCGCGGGCTGCGTTAGACAGCTTCGCGGTGTCGGCGCCCAAAACCTCAAGGCGACCCGATTGAGGCGTGATGATTCCGCACAAGAGGCTCAAGAATGTTGACTTTCCGGAGCCCGACGGCCCCGTCAAAAGAATTCGCTCCCCGGCAGGCACTACGAAACTATCAATTGTCAACGAAAATGAACGGCGGCCAGGCCAGCGGAAGCGGACATCCGACATCCTGACGATGTCGGATGTCCCTCCGAGGGACGTCGCTACAGCCATGTTTTGGGGCGAATGTTTCGCCATCACATCATGCCGCCAAGATCGAGTGTGCGCTCGTCACGGCTGACCTCATAAGTGTTCTGGGCCTTGGCCGTGATGACGTTGACCGTCAGCTCGTCGGCACCGGCAAACGACTCGAAGTAGTCAAACGCGATCGACGTCAAATTGGCCGGTTTTGTGCAGCCCAGTGCGTAGGCCACATGGAACTCGTTGTGGCTGGTGCTCTCTTCGTCATCATGTTTGGCATCGGCATGCTCGGCATGATCCTCATCGCCTTCGTGATGTTCGTCACCGGTCTCAATCGCAACTTTCACTTCCGAAACAGAGCAGCCTGCTGATGCGGGAAATTTAAACAAGGCAAGCGGCTCTGCGAGCTTATCTTTCGCACTCTTGAGTGCTGCCTTTTGTGCCTGGGTCTCTGCTTCGTGCTCGAAGCCGACAAGGTCCATTCCGGGGGCTTCGAGTTCCATCGCAACTTGGTTGCCTTCGATCGCGATATTGAGCGTACCGTGGCCATGGACATGGGCGCCAAGTTCGCGATGCTCGTCTTCGGCGCGCACGGTCGAACTCAATGCGAGTGCCAAAATCGCGGCGAGGGCCGTCGTGGTGTTCGTTCGCATATCGTTTTCCTGTCAGATCTTGTGTTCCACAAGCACCGTCCCAACCAATGGGGCAGTTTGCTCGCATGTATGAATGATGGGCGTCGTCACACGGGCGGCAACACAAGGCTGCGAGAAACGCGGCGTGTGCGGCCTATGGCCGTTAAGTCAGTTGGACTCGAGGCGGCCCGCGTGCCTGGAAGTGCACCGTATCATTGCTGCGTGTGGATACCGCTGAGGGAATGGGACGGTGCGCCTCAACTATGTTGGACGGCAGCTTAATGGCCAGCGGCGGGTGCAAGACGGCGGATTTGGCGACCTGCATCGACCAGCAAATCGCGCACGCGGTTTCATTGTCATCATGATCAGCAGGGGGACATTGCGGCCGCTCGGTTGGGGCGCAGGCTCCATACGTTATGGCTCGCGAACCAAGGCTGTCGGCCCGTGGATGCTTGTGCGTATGGGTATGCCCAAGCGCCATGGCCGCCTGGAACGCAAGGGCGAACAGCGCGAGGTAGCCGAAGCTGGGACGAAGCCTGAAAAACAGCATGTTGTTTCCGGTCGCTTTGGCTCATCGACTACTTTGAGATTGGGGCAGGCTGAAGACAATCCGTCAAGCGAGCGCTGTGCTAGCGTGGTGTTAGCACCCTTAGTTCGTGGTCATCGGCCACACAATAGTGATTAGCGGTATGGCAACGACGGCGACGATGATCGATAGGGGCACGCCAAGGCGCGCATAGTCACCAAATCGGTACCCGCCCGGCCCCATCACCAGCATGTTCGACTGATGTCCGAAAGGCGTGAGGAACTCGCATGAGGCCGCGATTGCAACCGCCATAAGAAATGAATCGATGTTGAGCCCCAGCTTCATGGCGAAGCCAGCCGCAATTGGCCCCATAAGAAGGACAGTCGCGGCATTATTGAGAATGGGCGTGATAAGCATGGTTGCCACGAACACAAGGGCCAGCATTGCAACGGGCGGCAGGCTGGCGCCCGCAACCGCGATTGAAGACGCGATGACTTCTGCCAGTCCGGTCGTCTTCATGGCTTCCGTAACGGGAATGAGCGCCGCCATCAGCACAATGATCGAACCGTCGATGGCTTGATACATATCGCTCAGTCGCATCACCTGAAAAACAGCGAGCACCGCGACGGCCATGAGGAAGGCGATGGCCACAGGCAGAACGCCAGTGGACGTGAGGATAACCGCGCCCGCCATTACCCCAACGGGGAGTGCAACTTGTGCCGGCTGGCCAAGCTTGACGTTTCTTTCGGCGAGCGGCAGCGCACCGAGTTCCTGCAGTGTCCTGGGCATCTGCTCCAAATCGCCCTGAAGCACAACAACGTCACCTTCACGAAGACGCTGGCGGGCAAGGCGGGCCGTGGAACGACGCCCTTGGCGGCTCAGCGCCAACAGATTGACGCCATAGCTATGCAGCAGCATGCCTTTCGGCGAGCGCCCAATAAGCGGGGAACCCCGTGAGATGACCGCTTCAACGATCCCGACTTGCTCCGACCGGAAAAGGGCGGGATCAATGCTTTCGTCACCAATGAGATCCAACTTCGCCTCATCGACAACGCTCTTCAAAACTGTCGAATCTGCTTCAAGCAAGAGAACGTCGTCCTCGCGCAGCTTGGTCCACCCTGCTGGTGCCAGGCGGCGATCATTCGGGCGAATGATCGACACGACCGTGACGTCGTCATCTCCCATCTTCTCCAAGTCACGCACCGTTTTGCCGACGAGAGACGACTCCGCCGTGATACGCGCCTCCGTCAAGTAATCCTCGATGTGGAAACGCTTTTCGGGCGCGGGCACACCACGTCGATCCTCGGGAAGCAGCCGCCATGCGAACGTCAGATAGGCAATCCCGACGAGCGCCACACCGACGCCAACGGGTGTGAAGTCGAACATGGAGAAGGGCTCGCCGACAATATCTTGGCGAACCGAGGAAATGAGCAGGTTGGGTGGTGTGCCGATGAGGGTCGTGAGACCGCCCAATAGCGATCCAAATGAAAGCGGCATCAGCAGCGTTGCCGGAGAGCGGCCGGCCTTTTCTGCAAAGCTGATAGCAACGGGCATCAGAATCGCAAGCGCGCCCACATTGTTCATAAATCCTGACATCACCGTCACGAGCGCGACGAAGACAAAGACCTGCAGATTGGGCCGTTGCAGGATCGGCTCCAGATGCCGGACGAGACGCTGCAAGATGCCGGATGCGCGGATCGCGGCGCTTAAAATCAATACGAGCGCGACAGTGACGACAGCGTGATCGCTGAAGCCCATGAAGGCCTCCGAAGGCGTCACGAGGCCAAGAAGGAGAGTTGCGACGAGCGCGAGAACGGCGACCACGTCGTGACGCCAGCGGCCCCAGATGAAGAGCGCGAGCGTTATTGTGAGTACCGCGATAAGTGAAATTTGGGAGATGGTCATGAAGAGCCCGGGCGAGCATCACTAGCGGGGAGAGCGTGCCAGTCAAGAACGACCGTCATGCATGAGAACCTTTTCGACAGCGGTGATTTGAGACTGGACGGTGGGCGCGGGTCAAGCGCTGTCACGCAGCGCTACTTGAAGTGCTTGGATAGCTTTAAGCCCTGAGCTTGATAGTGCGAAGAAAGATCGCGGCCATATAGCAGCTCTGGCGGCTCCGCCAGCTCCTCATAGATAAGACGGCCGATGATCTGACCATCTTCCAGAATGAAGGGAACCTTGTGCGAACGCACCTCCAGCACAGCTTTGGAACCTTCGCCGCCAGCTTCCCTATGGCCAAAGCCTGGATCAAAAAATCCCGCATAGTGCACGCGAAATTCACCGACCAGCGGATTGAAGGGCACCATCTCGGCCGCTTGCGTCGGTGGGACGTGCACGGCTTCCTTGGAGGCAAGGATGTAGAATTCGTCAGGGTCAAGGATGAGGCGCTTGTTTGAGCGCACGTGAATTGGCTCCCAATAGTCGAGCACCGCGCAGCTACCGACAACATCGACGTCAACGAGACCAGTATGACGCTTAGCGCGATATCCAACGAGATCATTTTTGTCGCCGACCAGGTCGACGGACAAGGCAATATTTTGGGCAACGTTCACTTCGCCGCCGCTACCGGCGCGAAAGCGGATCTGGGACAACCGCGACCCCTTGCGCAAAACCACGGGAAATGTCTGCGGACAAATCTCGGCGAATAGCGGTCCCTTATATCCCGCCGGGATCTGATCGAACGAGGAGACGCCATCGGCGATGACGCGTGTAAAGACATCGAGGCGGCCGGTGGAACTTTTTGGGTTGGTGGCCGCCGACACGTCGCCTGCAAGGGCAACGCTTTCTAACAGCGGCACAACGTAGACACACCCGGTCTCGAGCACTGCCCCCTGTGACAGACTAATAGTATGGAGCTGTAGATCGTTAAGCTTGTCAGAAACTTTTTCGTTGGGTCCGGGAAGGAAGCTTGCGCGCACCCGGTAGGCTATGGTGCCAAGGCGCAAATCGAGACTTGCCGGTTGCAACTGATTTGGTAAAAGCGGCTCGGCAAGCTGCACCTCACCAGCATCTATTAGGCGATTGATCGCCTGCGAAGGCAGGATACCCGTCCGCGCCGGTTGCTTTGCGCTCTTTGTCACCTTCGCCTGAGGCTTTGCCATCGACCCCGTTCCCTATGCGCTCCAGCCCTTCTCAGACATGCACGCCTCGCCGCTCTAGAGCAACCAGCACTTGACGCCAAGCACCCTACGGGGATAATCCCCGACACATCCTCGTGGTCATTTGGCCGGCCGGCTTGCAGCCACGTAAAATAAGTCGCTAAAATGGCCGTGCGCACCCCGGTTTCTCCTGCGTCGGCTTTTTTGATGAGCGGCGCGCGGCGAGCCGGTTTTTTTTGATGGGCAAAACGCCCTTAAGGAGTGCGTATGGCGAGCAAAGACGATCAAGCGGCCAAATCGGCCGGCTGGGCACCCCAGACCCAGCTCGTGCACGGAGGCACGCAACGTTCGCAATTCGGCGAGACGTCCGAAGCGCTCTTCCTCACGCAGGGCTACGTCTACGACTGCGCCGAGCAGGCCGAGGCCCGTTTTAAGAACGAGGACCCCGGCTATCAGTACAGCCGGTTTGCCAACCCTACCGTCACAATGTTCGAGGAGCGAATTCGCCTGCTGGAAAGGGCGAACGAAGCGCGCGCGACCGCCACGGGTATGGCGGCGGTCAATGGCGCGCTGCTTTCCTACCTCAAGGCAGGCGACCACATCGTGTCGGCGCGCGCGCTGTTCGGCGCGTGCCGCTATATCATCGAGACGCTGTGCCCGCGCTACGGCATTGCCTCCACCCTCGTCGACGGGCGCGACCTGGTGGCCTGGCAAAAGGCCGTGCGCCCCAACACCAAAATGTTCTTCTTCGAAACGCCCGCGAACCCGACGCTCGACCTCGTTGACATCGCCGCGGTCTCGAAAATTGCCAAGGACGCCGGCGCCCTTGTCGTCGTCGACAACGTATTTGCAACGCCAATGCTTCAGCGTCCGCTAGAGCACGGGGCAGATGTCGTCGTCTACTCGGCAACAAAGCATATAGACGGCCAGGGGCGGTGCTTAGGCGGGGTCGTGCTCGGCAGTACCGACTACGTGACCAATCATCTGCAGGAGTATTTGCGTCAGACCGGCCCGACCATGAGTCCGTTTAATGCGTGGGTCATGCTCAAGGGCCTGGAGACGTTGCCGGTGCGCGTGCAAGCGCAAACGGGGACGGCGGCCAAGGTTGCCGATCATCTCACCGCGCAGTTAGGCGTGTCGCGCGTACTCTACTGCGGGCACCGCGACCATCCGCAAGCCGACGTCGCGCGCCGGCAGATGACAGGCGGCGGACAAATCGTGACCTTTGAAGTGTCAGGCGGAAAGGCAGCCGCATTCCGTTTCCAGAATGCGCTGCGACTTATCAAGCTGTCCAACAACCTCGGTGACTCCAAAAGCCTAATAACGCATCCTGCGACAACAACGCACCACCGCATTGGCCCCGAGGCGCGGGCCGAGCTTGGTATTAGCGACGGAATGCTGCGCCTTTCGGTTGGGCTCGAAGCGTTTGAGGATCTTGCCGCAGATCTGGAAACAGGCCTTGAGGCTGCCCGTAACGGCTGAGCACTCTTACCAAATGTGCGCCATTGACCACGTCAGCGGGCTGAATACAATCCACCCCCGCCAACTCCGTCGATACCGCAGGAGACTATGCCGGCATGTATGAAGCTGTGACCTGCGGTATCCGCATCAACGTCACCCCACAGTATCTTGATGACCAATCCGCACCCGAAGACAGCGAGTTCTTCTGGGCCTACACGATCGAGATTACCAACGAGACCGAGCAGACCGTACAGCTTCGCTCACGCGTGTGGCACATCACGGATGGGCGCGGCAATACTGAAGAAGTGCGCGGACCCGGCGTTGTGGGTGAGCAACCAATCATCGTTCCTGGTGGTTCCTTCAGCTATACATCGGGGTGCCCGCTGAACACGCCGTCCGGCATCATGGTTGGCAGCTATCAGATGGAAGACGAGAGCGGTGAGCTATTCGATGTCGCCATTCCAGCCTTCTCGCTCGACTGCCCCTTTGCCGTGCGGAGCGTGAACTAGTGACATTTGCAACGCGCACCTGGCGAGGGCACCCATGAAAGGGCCCAACTATTCCGCAACCGAGCTGCTCGCGCGTCTGGTAAACTTCGATACAACGAGCCACAAGAGCAACATGGCGCTTGTGCGCTTCGTAGAGGATTATCTGGCGCAGCGCGGTGTCGCCTGCCAGCTCGTCGTCAACCCGGAGGGCAGCAAGGCCAACCTTTTTGCGACAGTTGGACCGGCCAACGTGCCAGGGGTCGCGCTCTCCGGCCACACCGACGTTGTTCCGGTTGAAGGACAGAACTGGACCAGCGATCCCTTTGTGCTGGCTGAGCGCGACGGGCGCTTCTATGGGCGCGGAACCGCCGACATGAAAGGGTTTCTTGCTTGTGCCTTGGCCGCGGTTCCCGACTTTCAGCGGCGAAAGCTCAAAGTTCCTATCCACATTGCGTTTTCCTATGATGAGGAGATCGGATGCATTGGTGTGCGTCCGATGATCGCCGAGTTCGGCAATAACTTTGTCAAACCGCGTATTGTGATCGTTGGCGAACCGACGTCTATGACCGTCGTCGACGCCCACAAGGGGCCGGTGCGCTGGCAAGTGGACATTGAGGGCCGCGCCGCCCACTCAAGCATGGCGCACCTGGGGGCTAATGCCATTACGGCGGCCGGTAACCTGCTGGGCGAACTGCGCCTGATTGAAAAGGAGCTCATGGTTGCCCCGCGCGATGACCGCTTCGATCCGCCACATGCCACGCTACAAGTCGTGCGCATCAACGGCGGGACGGCCACCAATATTGTGCCAGTCTCCTGCAGAGTCGATTTCGATCTGCGCGCATTGCCTGGCGTCGATGCCAACATCATAGACCAGCGCGTGCGCGCCTTCGTCGCGCGGGAATGCTTGCCGGAAATGCAGCAGGTCGCGCCCGAAGCGCGTATCAGCATTTCCATTGCCAACCAGGTGCCGCCGTTTGCAGCCGGCGCAAACTCGGAGGCCGTCGCACTCGCCCTCAACTTGGCTGGCCAAAATGAGACACATGCCGTTTCGTACGCAACAGAAGCGGGACTGTTTCAGGACGCCGGTTCGCCGTCAGTTGTCATTGGACCTGGCGACATTGCCCAAGCGCACACGGCAGATGAATGGATAGCCAAGGAGCAGATCGAAAAATGCTCAGGCTTTCTTGGCCGCCTTGCAGATTGGGCCGAGAACTAATCGAATTAAAGTTCGACACGGGCTCTAAAAAACGTCTGTTAATGTTGGTCTGACTTTGCGTTTGGGGAGGCCTACTTGTCCATGCCGCATCGTTCCCTGTTGGCAAAAACTTGTACCTGTAGAGGAGTTTGCCAATGCGTTTCCTAGCCCAAACATATTCAAGTCTCGCAACAGTCGTTCTCATTGCCGCGTTTTCATCCGCTCATGCACAAACGCCTGCTGACGCCGGCCAGATCGCATTCAACAATGCGTGCCGGACGTGTCACTCGATCAGAGAAGGCGACAACCGGCTAGGTCCTAGCCTTCATGGTATCGTCGGCAAGAAAGCCGGCACAGTGAGCGGATACGACTCCTCTCCTGCAATGCGGCAGTCCGGCGTTGTTTGGACCGAAGAGAATCTCGATAGTTTTATTGCCGACCCAGAATCCGTCGTCCACGGGAATGCCATGAAACCCTATGGCGGCCTTGCCTCCGAGGACGAGCGCCAAAAGATCATTGGCTACCTCAAGTCGGCCGGCGGGAACTAGCGCGAGTTTATTCGAGCTCGTCTGGACGGAAGCGATACTTGGCGGTGCAAAATTCGCACGTTACGCTGACGGTACCGTCCGCTTCATACATATCGGCAAGATCGTCCGCACCGAAGCTGCGCAAGAATCCTTCGACACGCTCTCGCGAACAGCGGCAGTAAGCCTCTACAGACGTGGGTCGGAGCGCACGCACACCTTCCTCATGAAACAACCGAAAGAGCAAGCGTTCCGGCAAGAGCGTGGGATCGAGCAATTCGTGGTCTTCCACCGTCGCAGCGAGCATACGGGCACGCTCCCAGTCATCATCATCGTCGCCGGGCAGGCGCTGTTCGTCGGCCTCCTCTTCGACGGGTGCGCGCGGCTTGCCACCATCCCCAGCCAGGTTCTGGATCATGAGGCCGCCCGCGCGCCAGCGCCATTGGCCAGGTTCGCCGTTCTCGCCAGCCACGTAGTGTCGAGCCACCGCGAGACGCAGGAACGTCGGCAATTGTTCTGATTGGCGAAAATAGGTGAGCGCAGCCTCGCCCAGACTTTCGCCATTAAGCGCCACTATGCCTTGGTAACGATCCATATCGTCGCCGGGATCAATGGTCATGGCCAGATAACCGGCACCTAAGAGCGCTCCTTGATCTATGCCGGCACCATCGCTGCTCAGCGCGTCAAGACGTGCTTTGTCGTATCGAACATAGGCGCGCACACGGCCAGGCGTCTCGAAATTTACGACGAGAAAATCGAGCAGACCGTCCGTCTTGGTTTGCAGCGTCAGCTTGCCTTCGAATTTCAAGGCCGTGCCTAACATGACCGTGAGCGCTACCGCCTCACCCAACGTGTGTGAGATAGGCTCGGGCGCATTGTGGCGAGATAGGATGGTGTCAATAGCCGGACCGAGCCGCACGACTCGGCCAATGACGCCTGAGCGTTCGGTGCGGAAGGGGAGCACGATGTCGTCGCGCAGCCTATCCCCAATCCGCGCTGTTGCAGCGGCGTCGGTCATCTAACCTGCTCCAAGGCACCAAGCGAGAATGGCCTTTTGCGCGTGAAGACGGTTTTCTGCCTCATCGAACACGACGGACTGCGGGCCATCGATGACGTCTGCAGACACCTCGTGGCCACGGTAGGCTGGAAGGCAATGCATGAAGATTGCGCCCGGCGCCGCTTGGCTCATGAGCTGGGCATCGACTGCAAAGGGCTTCAAGGTCTTCTTACGCCACTCGGCATCGGTCTGTCCCATCGACACCCACGTGTCTGTCACGACGCAATCAGCGCCGCGCACCGCCTGTTTGGCATCGCTCCCGATAGATACAGCGCCCTTCTCCCGCGCTACCCAGTCGACAACTGATTGCTCGGGAGCCAGCTCGTCGGGACACGCGATGCGAAGCTCAAAGCCAAAGCGTACCGCGGCGTGCATCCAGGAAGCAGCCACGTTGTTTCCATCACCCACCCAAGCGATCACACGACCTTTTATGTGACCTACGCGCTCCTCGAATGTGAGGACGTCGGCCATGACCTGGCAGGGGTGACTTCTATCGGTAAGACCGTTGATCACAGGAACGGAGGCATGACGCGCAAGTTCTAGCAAGGTTGCGTGCGCGTTGGCCCGGAGCACGATCGCGTCCACATAACGCGACAGCACGCGCGCGGTATCGGCCACCGACTCGCCACGACCGATCTGAAGGTCGGTATGATTGAGCGATAGCGTTTGGCCGCCGAGCTGGCGCATGGCCACATCGAACGAGATGCGCGTGCGCGTCGACGGCTTCTCGAAGATCGTGACCAGAACAGCTTCATCGATACCGTCGGGCTGCATCTTCGCCGGGACGCGCTTGCCTGCGCGCTTCATGGCGTGCGCAGTATCGATGATATGGCGCAGCGCCTTGGCATCGAGCGCATCGAGATCGAGAAAATGCTTTGGCGACGAAGAAAGTTGCATTGTTGGGGCCATAGCGGTCCGGCCGGCTCTAGTGGAGATGAGTGTCAAGATGCGGCGCTCGCCGCGCTGTCGAGGGCACGCGACAGCCGCTCGCCGGCGTCCGCAATTTCCTCGTCCTCGATATTGAGGGGAGGAAGAAGACGAACAACGTTGTCAGCCGCGCCCACCACGAGCAGGTTCTCTTTGACGGCTGCCTTAACAACATCGGCAACCTGCACATTCTTAAGCTTGATGCCCATGATGAGCCCCTGGCCGCGAACCTCTTCTACGATGTCGGCGTGCTGATCTGCGATGCCGGCTAGGATTTGTTTCAATCGAAGTGCTTTTCCCTGCACCGCGTTGAGGAAGCCTGCCTCCAGCACCGCATCGAGCACAGTATTGCCGACAGCAGTAGCAAGGGGATTGCCGCCAAAGGTCGACCCATGCGTACCGGCGGTCAGGCCCTTTGCGGCATCCTCGGTGGCCAACAAGGCACCGAGCGGAAACCCGCCACCAATCCCTTTGGCGATGGCCATAAGGTCAGGCGCGATACCGGCCCATTCATGCGCAAAGAGCTTGCCGGTGCGGCCCATGCCCGACTGCACTTCGTCGAGGATCAAGAGCAAGCCATGCTGATCACACAGCTCGCGCAGGCCGCGTAGGAACTCGGCCGGAGCGACGTTGATGCCACCCTCGCCCTGGACGGGCTCAATCATGACGGCGCCCGTCTCAGGTCCAACCGCTTGTTCCACGGCGGCAATATCGGCGAAGGGCACATGGTCAAATCCCTCGGTCGGCGGACCGAAACCTTCCAGGTGCTTTGCATTGCCACCAGCCGAAATGGTGGCAAGCGTACGGCCGTGAAATGCGCCCTCAAACGTGATGGTGCGCCAACGCTCAGGCTGACCGGACACATAGTGATAGCGCCGTGCGGCTTTGATCGCAGCCTCGCAGGCCTCCGCGCCCGAGTTGCAGAAGAAAGCCCGATCGGCAAACGTCGCTGCGACGAGGCGTTCAGCGAGCCGTTCTTGGCCGGTAACCCGGTAAAGGTTCGAGGTGTGCCACAGCTTATTGGCCTGCTCGGTAAGGGCAGCAACCAGGCGCGGGTGGGCGTGGCCCAGCACATTGACGGCGATTCCTGAACCGAAGTCGAGATAGCGATCGCCCGCGCTGGTCATTAGCCAAGCGCCCTCGCCCCGCTCAAAGACGAGATCGTGGCGTGCGTAAGTCGCCATCACGGCCGGCGACGGGGCGGTTGTTGGGGCGGCCTTCGTCTTGGGCTCCGAAGCCGCCAAGGAAGCGGACATCGGCGCCCATCCCTGTGCAGCGAACCAAACGTATGAAATCAAAAGAGCCGCCTTGCTCGGCGGCCCGCAAGCCGTTGGTGATACGCGTGCACCGGGGGCCTGTCAACGCGCCACCACAGGCTTAAAGTCGCTCTGTTGCCGGCAATTTAGCCTGTGCGTGGCGATCTTGTTTGCGGCGCTTGGGTTGACGGGTTGTATGACAAGTCCATGGTCAGCGATCTGCGACCTCGCGAAATCATGCCAACCCGAAAGACGGGAATGCTGGAAGTTGCATGTTGCGAATATATCACCTTTCCCAGGCAATGGGGCCCCACCCAGGTCACTGATCTTGTAGGCTCAATTCGAGCTGTTGTAGGTTTGCCTTGTCGGGCCCCGAGATGTGGCACTCGCTGCCACACTCGCCGCGTAGCCCGAAGCGCACCAGGTGGAGCCGTTCGCTCCCCCAGCGTCCGGGGCGTTTTAGTCTCCTCGCGTTCCCTTCCAGTGAAGCGTCCGTAGACCGGTCAGACCGGCGGTATGTCGCGTGCGTGGTGTCTCGTATGCCCGGCCGCGCAGAGCCCCTGTCTGCACCGAATGTCAATCGGCGTGCGCCTAATTGCGCGCTCGCCCGATGTTCAGGAGCGAATAGATGGCTTGGACGGATGATCGCGTGGAGCTTTTGAAAAAGCTCTGGGCCGAAGGTTTGAGCGCGAGCCAAATTGCCGGACGTCTCGGCAGTGTCAGCCGCAACGCAGTTATAGGCAAAGTTCACAGACTTGGCCTTTCTGGCCGCGCCACAACTTCTCGTATGAAGAGTCACCGCCCGCGCCAACGCATGGCCGCCAAGCGCATGGCAAAGTCGCGGTACGCGACGATCGGCAATCCAGCTCTACGCGCGCTCTATAACGCGGAGACCGACGCCTATTCCCCGCCGACGGAGGAACTGGATATCCCAATTGCGGAACGCAAATCCATTCAAACACTGACCGAAGCTACGTGCCGCTGGCCGATCGGCGACCCGCAGAACCCCGAATTCCACTTCTGCGGCAAAAACAAAGTACCAGGCCTGCCCTATTGTGAATTTCACGCGCGAAGGGCGTTCCAGCCGCCACAAACGCGGCGGCGCGAGCGCGGGGTTAGTCAGCCAGCGCAAGCCGCGCTCGCACCAGCGTCGGCAACCAAGGAGCCTGCGGACTCCTAATGGGTCAACAGTTGGCCGTGTCGGAAACGACAACGGCAGCGGGGGAGAAGGCCGGACACCTCAAAGAGGCGTCCGGCCTTTCTTTTTGTCGGTGCCAAGCGAGCGGCGACAGCCCGTTCGTTAGATCCCGTTTCGATATGCCAACCCTCAAGTTGCCCTGTGGACCAGCGGTCAGGCGTCGGCGGAATCGCCAAACACATAGCCCGCACTGCGCACGGTGCGGATGGGATCACGTTCGTTGCCGCGAATCAGCGCCTTGCGCAAGCGGCCGATGTGGACGTCAACCGTGCGCTCATCGACAAAAGCATCACGCCCCCACACGCCATCGAGAAGCTGCGTGCGCGACAGCACCCGGCCAGAGCTTTCCATAAGAAACTCCAACAGGCGGAATTCCGTGGGGCCGAGGCGCACTTGGCGCAGACCACGGTTAACCTTATGGGCCGCGCGATCAAGCTCGATATCGCCGATCTTAAGAACCTCGGCCATGCGTCGAGGCGCGGTTCGCCGCAAGATCGCCTTCACGCGCGCCATCAGTTCGGGCAACGAGAATGGCTTGGTAACGTAGTCGTCAGCGCCCGTGGACAGGCCGCGTATGCGGTCGCTTTCCTCTCCGCGCGCCGTCAGCATGATGATGGGAACGCTCCGCGAGTCCGTCTTGGAGCGAAGGCGCCGACACAGTTCAATGCCCGACACCCCTGGCAGCATCCAATCGAGCACCACAAGGTCGGGACGCTCCTCATCCAATAGGATGAGCGCTTCCTCGCCCGTCTCGGCGTGCGCAACACGGAAGCCCTCTGACTCTAGATTGTAGCGGAGCATTTCCGCCAATGGCGCTTCATCCTCGACGACCAGTATTTTGGCAGACATACCGATTGCGAACCCTCCTTTTGGGATCAGCTACCAGAAATAAGGGTTGAACTGGTCTGATCATCTTTCGGTCGGTCGTCGGTGATATTGAAACCGCGAACGAGGTAGTGAACAGTCTCCGCGATATTGGTGGTGTGGTCGCCCACTCGCTCAATGTTCTTGGCACCGAACAGCAGATGCGTTGAGATCCCGATGTTGCGCGGATCTTCCATCATGTAGGTCAAGAGTTCGCGGAACAACGAGTTGTACATGGCGTCAATCTGTGCGTCGTTGCGCCAGACCGCGAGGGCCTTCTCTGCGTCGCGTTCGCTATAAGCGTCGAGCACCTCTTTGAGCTGATGCAGAGCAAGCTCCACCATATGGCGGATGCCCGTCATCAATGGCTTGGGATGCACTTCATCAGCAATGGCAAGCGAACGCTTGGCGATGTTCTTGGCGAGGTCGCCAACGCGCTCAAGATCGGTGGTGATGCGCAGCGCACCAATGATAAGGCGAAGATCGTTCGCCATCGGCTGCCGTCGTGCCACCATGGAAATAACCTGCTCTTCGATCTCGCGCTCCAAATCGTCGATTGCGCGATCCGACTGAACAACGTCCTCGGCGAGATTGGGATCACGCCGCTCGAGCGCCTCCAACGAGCGCCCAAGCAATTGCTCGGCAAGACCGCCCATCTGCGCGATCTTCTTGTCGAGCAATGCAAGTTCTTCCTCATAGGATTTTACGGTGTGCTCGTTCATGGGCTCTCCTTGAGGTCGCGGCTTGGCAAAGGGGGACGAGAACCTCATTAGCCAAACCGTCCCGTGATGTAGTCCTGTGTCCGCTTGTCTGAGGGGTTGGTGAAGATATCGGCGGTTGAACCTTCCTCGACGACAATGCCTAGATGAAAGAACGCCGTGCGCTGAGAAACACGGGCCGCTTGTTGCATC
>CAYOPW010000007.1:1372-2650 GCA_964405975.1 uncultured Hyphomicrobium sp. | reverse complement strand
AATGCCTAGATGAAAGAACGCCGTGCGCTGAGAAACACGGGCCGCTTGTTGCATCGAGTGCGTGACAATGACGATGCAATAGTTCGTCTTCAACTCGTCGATCAGCTCCTCAATCCTGGCGGTGGCTATCGGATCGAGAGCAGAGCAAGGCTCATCCATCAAAATCAGCTCGGGATTCACCGCAATCGCGCGAGCGATGCAGAGCCTCTGCTGTTGGCCGCCGGACAGACCCGTACCCGGCTCGTGAATGCGATCCTTGACCTCTGACAACAGACCAGCTTTCTCCAGGCTCGTTATCACGATCTCTTCTAAATCGGCCTTTGAGCGCGCCAATCCGTGGATGCGCGGGCCATATGCAATATTGTCGTAGATCGATTTCGGAAACGGATTTGGCTTTTGAAATACCATTCCCACGCGTCCGCGCAGTTCCACGACATCGAGATCGGGATCATGAATGTCCTTGCCATCGACCATGATCTCGCCCGTAACGCGGCATTCGGGAATGGTGTCGTTCATGCGATTGAGACAGCGCAAAAATGTCGACTTGCCGCAACCTGATGGCCCAATGAGCGCCGTGACAGCCCTATCGGGAACGTCCAAGTCAACATCGAAAAGCGCCTGCTTCTGACCATAGAAGACCGACACCCTACGACTTGTGACTTTGTAGTCGTTTGTCGCCGATCCCGATTGGCCTAAGGCCATTTCAAAAGGCCTGGACTGCTCATTCATTGCAGAGGCTCCATCTTCCACATCCCATTACCACTTGCGCTCTGACCGGTGCCGAAGGAAGACCGCAATTGCATTCATTATAATCAAGAAGGCCAGCAGTATAAGAATCGCTGCCGACGTGCGGCTCACGAACCCTCTTTCTGGACTGTCGGCCCAGGAAAAGATTTGCGTTGGCAGCGCCATAGCCGGTTGCATAAGTCCCATGTTCTCGATGCTGGGTATGAATGCATTCATCCCGATCAACAAGAGTGGCGCCGTCTCACCAAGCGCCCGGGCCAAACCAATGATTGTGCCGGTCAGGATGCCCGGCATAGCCAAAGGCAGCACGTGATGCATCATGACTTGATGCTTGGACGCTCCGACACCATAGCCGCCTTCTCGTATCGACGGCGGAACGGCCATCAGCGCTGCACGCGTCGCAACGATAATCGTTGGCAGCGTCATGAGCGAGAGCACAATGCCGCCCACCACCGGCGCCGAACGAGGAAGGCCGAAAGCATTGAGGAACACCGCAAGGCCAAGCAAGCCGAATACAACTGAGGGCACAGC
>CAYOPW010000007.1:0-1272 GCA_964405975.1 uncultured Hyphomicrobium sp. | reverse complement strand
GGATGAGCGACAACATAGTCACGCACAACATATTTTGCGCCGGGACTTAGCAATTTAGCGAGCTGTCGGCGCTCTTTTGGGCTTGTCACCTCGGGGAAGTAGGCGAAAAAAGCGCTGCGCGTCATCTTGCGATAGTTGGCAGCTCCCGGGTCGGCTTGGTCGATGATCTTTGGATCGAGGTAAATATTCAAGCCGACCTTGGTCGTGAAGAAGGCCACGTAGCCTGAGAAGAGCAACGACGAAAACAGTATCCCAAGAAGAGCGACGGCTAATCCTATGGCGCCAAGCCCATAGATCTGCAGTCGCCGGTCAGCGCCATAGCGCCTGCGCACACGGCGTTTGGCCGCATCCGAGCCCCAATGGCTCTCCCGCGCGGGAACTTCCGGCGCCTGAGCGATACCGTCACTCATATTGCTCTCGATATTTTTGTACGATTCGCAAAGCAATAACGTTCACAAGCAGCGTGGCCAGAAACAGCACCAGACCCAAGGCGAATGCGGCCAAGGTCTTCGGGTTGTCGAACTCGGTGTCGCCGATCAAGAGCGTCATGATTTGTACGGTTACCGTTGTAACCGGCTCGAAGGGATTGAACGTGAACGACGCTATGATGCCAGCGGCCATGACGACGATCATGGTCTCGCCGATGGCGCGACTAACCGCGAGCAGGATACCGCCCATGATGCCTGGCAACGCGGCGGGAAGGAGAACTTTGGTTGTGGTCTCCCCCTTGGTCGCCCCTAGGGCATAAGAACCGTCGCGCATGGCCTGCGGCACGGCCGCGATCGCGTCGTCCGACAACGACGAGATGAAGGGAATGAGCATGATTCCCATCACGCCACCGGCGACCAGCGCACTATTCGGAGCGACATCGAAGCCAACAGCTTGACCGAAGTTGCGTATCGCAGGTGCCACGGTCAGCACGGCAAAGAAGCCGTAAACGACGGTCGGAATACCAGCGAGTATCTCTAGAATGGGCTTTATAACCGCGCGGAACTTGGACGAGGCATACTCGGTCAAGTAAATCGCCGCGAAAAGTCCAATGGGCGTGGCAACCGCCATTGCGATCAGCGCAATCAAGAGCGTGCCCGCAAAGACGGGAATAGCACCGAAGGCCCCGCCTCCGGTCACTTGATCTTCGCGAATGGCTATTTGCGGTTCCCAGTTTAGGCCCGTGAGAAACTCGGTGACGGGAACCTTGTCAAAGAAGCGTAGCGATTCATAAAGAAGCGACGCCACAATGCCGAACGTCGTGAGAATGGCAATCAGCGAGCA
>CAYOPW010000006.1:20105-60518 GCA_964405975.1 uncultured Hyphomicrobium sp. | reverse complement strand
CCGCCGCTGGCGGCTTCACCACCGCCCGCAAGCGCTGGAGACGGTGCCAGCGAAATCGAAACGACACTGAGGCCGAAAACAAGGATTGTGATAAGTGCGACAACGGCAAATTTCAGTTTCATCTTCATCCCCCGAAACTAAGAGCAATTGACGTGCACAACATCGCACCCAACGAGGCGATCTGGCAATCTAAAAACTGAAACAAAACTGTCAGGCTACAGAGAGCTTTGCGTGGCTCAAATTTCGAGCTTCTGATTGTATTCGCCAACCTCGCCAAATTTCGAAAGCTCCGCATCGATGTCGGCAAAGATCGCCTTCATGTTGGCTTCGGACGTCGGGCTTTCCACAACGACGACGAGCTCGGGCTTGTTGGACGAGGCGCGCACCAATCCCCATGTTCCATCCTCCAGCACGATGCGCACACCATTGACCGTTATGAGTTCGCGGATCTTTTGACCGGCGATCTGTGCGCCATCGGCGGCGAGCTTCTTGTAGTGCTCCACCACCTGGTCGACGACACCATACTTTTCCTCGTCTGCGCAATGCGGCGACATGGTGGGGGACTGCCACGTCTTGGGCAGCGCGTTCTTCAAGTCCGCCATGGTCTTCCCGGGGTTGTGGTCGAGCATGTCGCAAACGGCAAGGGCGGCGACGAGACCGTCGTCGTAGCCACGCCCCAGTGGCGGATTGAAGAAGAAGTGGCCCGATTTCTCAAAACCGACGAGCGCCTTCGTCTCGTGACTGTAGCGCTTGATGTAGGAGTGGCCCGTCTTCCAATAGGTGGTTGTCGCGCCGTTGGCTTGGAGGACGGGGTCGGTCAGGAAGAGGCCGGTAGACTTCACATCGGCAACAAACTTTGCACCAGGGTGCGAAGCAGAGATGTCGCGGGCCAGCATGACTCCGACCTTGTCGGCAAAAATCTCTTCGCCTTTGTTATCGACAACACCGCAACGATCGCCATCACCGTCAAACGCCAGGCCAACGTCGGCGCCAACCTCGAGCACCTTCGCCGAAACGTCATGCAGCATGGCCAGGTCTTCAGGATTGGGATTGTAGTGGGGGAAACTGTGATCGAGCTCTGTGTGGAGCGGTATGATCTCACAGCCCACGGCTTCAAGCACCTGCGGCGCGAACGCACCCGCCGTGCCGTTTCCGCAAGCAGCGACGACTTTCAAACTGTGTTTGAGCTTAGGCCGGTTCGTTAGCTCCTTAATATAGCGACCTGCCATATCAGGAACGAACGTGTATTTTCCGCCCGGCGCCGTCTCGCTTTTTCCGCCAAGCACAATGTCCTTTAACTCCGACATTTCATCGGGGCCAAAGGTCAGCGGCCGGGCAAGCCCCATTTTGATTCCGGTCCAACCGTTATCGTTATGACTGGCGGTGACCATGGCGACGCCCTCGACATCGAGATCGAACTGCGCGAAATAGGCCATGGGCGAAAGCGCTAAACCAATGTCATAGACCTCGGCGCCGCCAGCCAAGAGCCCCATCATCAAAGCCTGTTTCACGCTGCCCGAGTACCAGCGGTAGTCGTGCCCAACGACGATGCGTTTGGGTACACCGCGCTCTGCAAATAGCGTCGCGAGCCCGAGACCCACAGCGTTGAGCCCCATGAGGTTGATCTCGTCGGGGAACAGCCAGCGTGCGTCGTACTCGCGAAAACCGGTCGGCTTGATGAACGCGGTCCGCTCAAATTCGGCGGTGTTCGGCTTCAGATCGGCGCTTGGAGGCGGCAGCATGACTTGATCCTCTAGGAACGGCGCAATGACGCGCAGGTGTACCCGCCTGGGACCCTTAAGTCGATGCTGTGGAGCGTCGAAGGAATGGGGAGGGACCGAGAGGAGCCCACCTTAATCCTGAAGCACGAGTAACCCTGGGCGCATATCAAAACGTGACAACCGGCCCAAGAAGCTCATGCCGAGCAGGGAGGTTCTAAGACGCCCAGCCTCAGACACGACTGCGCGCACGTCGCGCACTGTGATATCGCCAATGCTGACGCTGTGGAGCATGACGGGTGCAACGCGTGCCCGGCCATTGGCGGTGCTGACGGAATGGGTGAAATCGCCAGGATTGAGAAAGATGCCGGCGCGCTCTGCATCCTCGTAGCTCAATGCCACCATGGTTGCACCGGTATCGACCATAATCGTTATGGGACGGCCATCGATCTCAACTTCAGTGAAAAAATGACCGCTGCGTGCGGCGGAGATTTCAACCACCGAACCGGAATGGCGAGCGCGAGGGATCTTCTCCTCGGCTTGGGGCGTTGCGGCAACGTTTGTTGAGCTGAGTTTTGCGAGCGCTCCCGCTATGCCTGTCTTTAATTCTTCAGCATGTATGAGCGCCGCGGCGCCGGCAACGGCGATGACGGCCCAGCTAACCGCTTCGCGCAGCAGATGCCTCGTTCCCGATGACAGCGCCATGAACTGATCCCGCGATATGCGCGCTCTGGGCCTGAGTGCCGGCGACTAGCTCCGGAGCGTCAGGAAGTCCGTCGAGAACTCATACGAACGCAAACGCCTTAAAAAACTCATACCAAGTAAGTTTTCGTTGATACTTCCCGGCTTGGTGACCAGTCCTTCGACGTCCTGCAGCTTAATAGGCCCTATAGCGACTGAGCGCAGGCGTACAGGCGCGGCATAAGTGGTCCCGTTGGCCGTATGCACGGCTGCTGTATAGCTGAGGTTGCTCGTATCAATGCCGGCTTTGGCCGCGTCCGAAGGTTTCAGCACGATAGTCGAGGCGCCGGTGTCGACGAGGAGTGTCATGGGCTGGCCATTTATTGCGCCGCGTACAGCAAAATGGTTATCGGGGCGGCGGCGCACACGAACGGCGTGCTCGCCTTCTTGTCCGCTGCGCGCGGTCAGCGAATACCCTGGCGGGGCAAGCTCGCCTGCGACGCGGTGAGCGATGCCTGAGATTTCCCCGCGATAGCTATAAAGAGCGACGAGCAACAGCGCCAGTACGCTCCAAACCGCAAGATAACGCAAAGCCTGCAAGGGACGCGAGCGTTCCCCGCTTAAGAGCAAGAAAATATAAACGACAAACATCACGACCGCGGCAGCGAGAAAAATGGTTTCAAACGTGCCGAGGTCTGAGAGCAACATGGTTTCGCCACGCAGCAGCAGGAATACCGCTGCGAAAACGAGAAGTGCCACAATTAGCCACGTGACCATCTGCTTAGCCTTTTGAGTGAGCTGCCTTTCGTGCCGCGAGCAAGGTCATTATTTCCCGGCGCTCCCTATTCGTCATAGTGGCCCAGCGGGCAATTTCGTCAATGGTGCGCCGACAGCCTACGCACAGACCCGTCTCACGATCGAGGTCGCAAATATTGACGCAGGGCCTCTCCATCGAGCGCGTCGCTCTCCTCGTAATGCGCCGGTCAATCCCGGCACGTAATTGTGGAGGTTATGTAGCGTTCGCCTGGCGCCAAAACAACGTGCCCGGCGGATTACTCAACTAGGATTGGTGGAATAACGCGGCGCGGGTGACGTTTTTGCGGCCGCCTTCAAGCGCGGAGGCCGAGGTGGGTGGGGTGTCGGCTTTTTCAGGCGATGCGTTTCCTGACCCAGCGGCTGAAGCGGCGCCATCGTTTGCATCACGCGATGTGGCGGCAGCTCAACGATGGCTTGGGTTCCCTTGCGCAACTCCGACTGAAGCTGGAATGTGCCGCCATGCAACTCAACAAGGTGCTGTACGATGGGCAGGCCTAGCCCCGCGCCGCCTTCCGCGCTTTGTTGTGCCAGCGTGCCCTGACCGAAGGCCTGCATGACCTTGGGGATTTCATCGTCTGGTATGCCCGGCCCCGTGTCGCACACTGAAACGTACTGTCCACCCCCGTCAGTCGCACCAACCGTCAGCGTGATGCGCCCGCCCCTCGGCGTAAACTTCAGAGCGTTAGACATAAGGTTGAGACAGACCTGCCGGACAGCACGCGGGTCGGCCCAGACGAGCGGAAGATCAGGTGCGAGGTCTTCGACCACCTCAAGCCCTTTGCTCTCCACCTTCAATTTCATTAGTCGGTAACAATCACCTACAAAGTCCGCCAATCGCACGGGCTCCTCGTGCAATTCGTAGCGTCCCGACTCGATCCGCGACAAATCGAGGATCTCGTTGATCAGGTGCAATAGGTGGCGCCCGCTTTCAAAGATGTTGCCCGCGTACTCCTTGTAAGACTGGTTAGCCATCGGACCCATCACTTCCGAGTTCATTACTTCCGAGAAGCCGAGGATGGCGTTGAGTGGGGTTCTAAGCTCGTGGCTCATGGTGGCGAGGAAGCGCGATTTGGCTCTATTGGCGGCTTCTGCCCTGCGGCGCGCTTCGTCGGAAACCGATTTTTGCTCCTCCAACTCGGCGATGAGTGCGTCCTTCTCCGTGCGGAACTCCAACATGGACAGCGCTGTCGACTTCAAGCCGCGCGCAAGGAATAGAAAGTAGACGTAGATGCCGATCGCCATCGAGGCCAGTGCGAGGTAGAAGGGATCGCTCAACAGTAGCAGGCGCACGACTACAGCCAACGTCATGGGAATCGTTCCGGCGAGCAGGACCTGCGTAAATGTTGCTGCGAACATCACGCGGATCGCCAAGACGAGGATGAGGGTGGCAAAGATAAACACGTGCGATGAAAACACCGCAGATTCCCCCACTCCGGCTTGCAAACCCACACCAATGAGCGCAAAGCCCGCGAGCGCTGCTCCGTTCAACAGTTCGATCATGATGAAGCGGCGGCGCCAGAGCCGTACATCGACCTTGTTTTGCGGCTGCGCTAAGAAGCGCCGGCCTTGGTCCAACAGCAAGATTTTCGCGATAATGACGATCGCGAGCCACAAAACGCCATCTGAGATGGGCGCCCAGAACATGGAGGCAATGGCGAACAGCGCATACAGCGCGGGCATTGTGAAGGCAGCGCCGATCTCATTGCGAATAAACATAGCCAGAAGTTCGTATTCGAACTCCGGCTTCATTTCGGTTCCCGCCGCCAAACGGGCGCGCGTAGCCTTGAGGTCTTCGGCGGCCTGCTTTCTCGCGTCCCGTCGGCCTCGAAGCCTTGCGACCTCTTCAGCTATGGCGGTGTGGTCCATGGTTGCTGCCGTACCGAATCCTCGAAGGACCGGCCGCGCTGTCGGCGTGACCAGACTTCGAACTTAATCTGTGCTGGAATCCCTAACTAAGTGCTTATTAACGCTTTCTTGCTGGAAAACGCATGTGCAACTCAAGCCGCATTGGTTGATGGCGCTGACAACTTCTACGTCCTCAACACGCATTGTGGCTTGCTTCCCTGGTGGTTAGGCTCGCTCAAAATCGAGTCCCTTTAGCGGCGAGTAATACTCAACCGATGCGGATCATCGAGACGCGCAAGGCGCCAAACCCCCGTCGAGTTCGCATCTTTCTCGCTGAGAAAGGAATCGAGGTTCCCTTCGAGGAGATTGATCTCATGGCGGGGAATCTCAAGACCGTGGACTTCACAGCCTTGAACCCTATGCAGCGTGTGCCGGTGCTGGTCCTCGATGACGGGACGGTCATCTCAGAGTCGGTTGCTATTTGCCGTTACTTTGAAGAGCTGCAACCGGAGCCGGCCCTCTTTGGACGCGGTCCTGTCGGCCGGGCAAATGTAGAGATGTGGAACAGGCGCGTGGAGCAGGGTCTCTTTGGTGCGGTCACGCACGTCTTCCGCCATCTAAACCCAAAGATGGCGCACCTTGAAGTGCCGCAAATCGCGCAATGGGGCGAAGCAAACAAACAGAAAGTTTATGGGATGCTGGTGTTGCTCGACGATGTGCTGGCCCGGCATCCCTATGTTGCCGGCGATGAGTATTCGATCGCCGATATCACCGGACTTGTTGCGATTGACTTCATGAAGCCAGCACGGTTGGAGTGGCGGGAAGGGCATGGCAATGTTGCACGCTGGCACGATGAGGTTTCGGCCCGGCCGAGTACCGAGGCGTAAAGACGGGTACGATAATTCCGGCAAGCAATGGCATTGCCGCCCCGCCGCGAAGGGTGGAAGACTGAGTTGCGAAGGCAGATCGAGAGGCAGCCATGAAGCTTACTGTCGTCGGGTCAGGCGACGCGTTCGGTTCCGGAGGGCGACTGCAAACTTGTTTTCATGTCGCTACAGACGGCGTGGAGTTCCTTATCGATTGTGGGGCTACCAGTCTCATTGGGATGCAACACTCGGGACTGGATCCAGAGCGCGTCTCCTCCATCTTTATCTCGCACCTTCACGGCGATCACTTTTCGGGGCTCGCATGGTGGATGATCCATGCTCATCACGTGACACGGCGAACGCGGCCGCTCACAATTACGGGCCCCGCCGGCATCGAGGAGAGGTTTGTCACGGCCGCAGAAGCGCTTTTTCCCGGCTCAACCAAAGTTGCGCGACGCTTCGACTTGCACTTCATTGAGTACACGCAAGGTCAGCCGGTCGAGGTGGATTCCGTCCGCGTTACGCCCTACGAGGTTCGCCATCCATCAGGGGCTCCTCCCTATGCATTGCGCATTGAGACCGGCGGTAAGATCGTGAGCTATTCTGGTGATACCGAGTGGGTCGACAGCCTCCTTACAGCCGCCAATGGTGCCGACCTCTTTATTGCTGAGTGTTTCGGATTCAACGAGTCGAAGGGCTTTCATATGACGTGGCAGGAGATCGAAGGGCATCTCGATCAACTTGGTTCCAAACGCGTATTGCTGACACATATGGGTACCGAGATGCTGGAGAAGCGTGGCGAGATTCGCGAACCGCGCGTTCTCGTTGCCGAAGATGGCATGATTGTCGACATCTAAGTGAGGAACTGTGGCCTCAAGCCTCGACCGTCTTCTCGCCGAAGTTCGCGCTTGCCGGCTTTGCGTTGACGAGCCCGATCGTGCGCCGCTTCCCCATGTACCGCGCCCTGTTCTGCGCGTCAGCAAAACGGCGCGGCTAGCGGTCGTCGGCCAGGCGCCCGGAACGCGGGTGCATACTTCCGGAGTGCCATTCAGTGATCCATCCGGAACGCGGTTGCGCGCCTGGATGGGAGTCACAGACGAAGAGTTCTATGACGTTCGCCGGGTAGCCATAATCCCTATGGGTTTCTGCTATCCAGGTCAGGATGCCAAGGGTGGTGATCTTCCGCCGCGGCCTGAGTGCGCGCGGCGTTGGCGATCGCGGCTATTCGATCAGCTTCCGCAGATTGAAGTTATGCTGCTGGTGGGCGGCTACGCGCAACGCTGGCATCTTGGGGGGTCTGCTGGCTCTAGCGTAACCGAAACCGTACATGCGTGGCGTGAGATACGTGACCAGCCTGGTCCGTGCCGCTATCTTCCCTTGCCGCATCCTTCTTGGCGCAACAACGGCTGGCTTAAAGCGCACCCTTGGTTTGAGGCCGAGCTGTTGCCTTACTTGCGGGGTCAAGTGCGGCTCATGCTTGAGTCTCCTCATGGACCCCGCCGGTTGCGCTAGAAAAATTTACCTTTATTGGGCTTGACGGCGGCCCTGCGAGCAACGCTTACTTCTATTGCCCGGCCATTTCGAAACAATTTTCCAAATAGAGATCTACGATGCTCGATGAAATGGACATCAAGATCCTGCGTATTTTGCAGGAGGATTGCACGCGTCCCGTCGCCGAGATTGGCAAGGAGGTTGGCTTGTCCACGACACCATGCTGGCGGCGCATCCAGAAGCTGGAGGAGGCTGGCGTGATTCATCGCCGCGCAGCAATCCTCGACCCGCTGAAGGTGAACGCCGGTGTAACCGTTATCGTTTCGATCAAGACAGATCAACACAGCCATGCTTGGCTCGAAAGGTTTCACGGCGCCGTCACGGACTTTCCCGAGGTTGTCGAGTTTTATCGAATGTCAGGTGAGATCGATTATATGCTGCGCGTGGTCGTGCCCGACATTGCCGCCTACGATGCCTTTTATAAGAAACTCATAGCGCGCATCGAGGTTGCGAAAGTCTCTTCCGCCTTCGCCATGGAGCAGATCAAATACACGACAGCGCTGCCGCTGGAGTTTGCACGTGCTGGCAACGAGGAGCGGCCAGCCAAGTCTTAAGCAACCAGAAATGGTAGCGCTAGCGTTAGACACACAATGGCCGAGAGGCCGAGCGCAGTAAATGTCAGCATCATGCCACCGATCCGGTATCGCAAGATATGTGGGGTCTGAGAAAGGCCATAAGCGTGCATGATCCGGCCTGCAATTAATATGAGGCCGGCAAGGTGAATAAGAGGGCGGGGCGCTGTCATGCTTTCAGCCATTGCCATCAGAAGCAGCGCAAAGGGGACATACTCAGCGAAGTTTGCGTGCACGCGCATGCGGCGCAAAAGCTGACTGTCGTCACCGTGACCAAGCTCAACCTGCTTGACGCGGCGCCAGCCAATAACGCGAAAACTCAAGAACACAAAGAAAAGCGCAAGAAGTGCGCCATAAAAAGCAGTGATCGCCATGCGTCGTCCCTCCTTTTAGCCAGGAATGAGCGCCATGTAGGGCCTCGCAATCCGAGTCTCCATTGATCTTCACGTGCTTACGCTTTTTGCGGCGGCCGTCGAACCCAACATAAGAGATCTTTTCCCTGGGACCAAAGTCGAGGCTGCCCGGCGTCAGGGCGACAACGGCGTCCCGCTCCATGACCCGACGCTTCAAGTGCGTGTGCGTAGGATCCTCGCCCGTGCTGATTAGTCCTGCCCGTGATCTTGGGCACTCAGACGAGCGATCAGGCTTGAGGTATCCCAATGGCTGCCACCCATGTTCTGAACATCAGCGTAGAATTCATCGACGAGTGCGGTAACGGGAAGGGCTGCCCCGTTGCGGCGCGCTTCGTCCAGGCAAATCGCTAGATCTTTACGCATCAAATCGACGGCGAAGCCGAAGTCGAAGCGCCTTTCGCTCATGGTCCGCCATTGATTTTCAAGCTGCCAGGACTGGGCCGCGCCTTTCGAGATCGTGTCCATGACAAGTTTCAGTTCGAGCCCGGATCGTTGCGCGAAGTTGATCGCTTCGGAGAGCCCCTGAAGCAGGCCAGCGATGGCAATTTGGTTAACCATCTTCGTTAGCTGTCCGGAACCAGAAGGTCCAATGAGGTTAACCGCGCGCGCATAATGCAAGACCACAGATTTGGCGCGTGCAAACGGCGCCTCGTCACCACCGACCATGACTGTGAGCGTCCCTTTCTCGGCACCGGGTTGGCCGCCGGAGACCGGCGCATCGAGGAAGGCGAAGCCCTGGTCGCTTGCGCTCTTGTGGAGTTCACGTGCCACTTGGGCTGATGCTGTCGTGTGATCGACAAACACGGCACCGGCCGCGAGTGAGCGAAATGCGCCATCCCTGCCGGTTGTCACTTCGCGTACATCGTCGTCGTTACGAACGCAACACAATACAAGGTCGGCACCTTCCGCGGCCTCGGCAGGTGTCGCAGCTACGCGCCCTTCGCCGTGTTCGCTAACCCAGGCTTCGGCTCTTGCCCGACTTCGATTGCAGACGACGACATCGTGGCCGCCCGCCTTTAGGACGTGCCCGGCCATGGGGTAGCCCATGACGCCAAGCCCAATCCACGCCACCTTCGCCATTCTTGACTCCTCACGTTCACGTTCCTGCAGTTGGTTCTAAAGCACGCCGGAGGCAGGCAAAAGTACCAGGCGTTGCCCACGAGAACACTTCCGCAAAGAAAGAAAGGCCTCGGATCGTTCTGGATCCGAGGCCTAAGAGGGAGTGCGTCAAGAGGGGGGAGAGTTACGTCGTGAAATAGATCAATAGTTGAAGTTTAGAGCGTTGCGATCAGTTTTTGTCGGTTGCGAGTGCCGGCTGAGCCGACGAGAGTAGTGGGGTCGAGCTTGCGTCGGCGCGAAGGCTGCCTTTGGTGTTGAGTGAGGCGACGAGCAAAAATCCTGTCAGAAGGAACAACGCTAAGATGCCGATACGGGCCAGGACCCATTTCGGCCCGTTCTGCGTTTTGGCGGCTTGGAGATCCATAACCGTGCCCCTGTTAGCGATCTAGGCCTGTCGTTACTCGATAAAGTTGATGCTTTTTAACCGATAAGAACTCGTTAGTCTAACTATCCGTACTCAGATGGATAACGCGACAATTGTAGATTTAACAAAGTATTTACTTCTTGCGGCGGCTTCGGGCACCGCACGCATTTGTTTTGACCTCGTGATCATTTCGGATCTCCCTCAGCGTCCTGCTGGGCGTGATTGCTTCGGGATCGAGCTTGAGCTCAATCACCGTCGGGCCGGTTGCCGATAGTGCGCGCTTAAGGGCGGGAAGGAATGCGGCTGTCTCGTTGATCGTCTCGCCCTTGGCACCAAAGGCGCGTGCCAGAACGGCGAAATCGGGATTGACGAGGCTCGTGCCTAACACGCGGCCGGGAAAGTGACGCTCCTGCTGCATACGAATGGTGCCATACATACTATTATTGGCAACGATGAGCACGATCGGCAGTGCATACTGAATTGTCGTCGCGAGTTCCTGTCCTGTCATCAGCATGCATCCATCGCCGGCGAGGGCGACGACGGGGCGTTTCGGAAAGGCGATCTTGGCGGCAATGGCGGCAGGAAGCCCATAGCCCATCGAGCCTGACGTAGGCGCAAGCTGGGTGGGGAAGTTCTTGTATTGAAAATAACGATGCTGGAAGGCGGCGTAATTTCCCGCGCCATTGGTTACGATAGCATCGTCAGGCAACTCGGTTGAAAGCGTCGTGATCACGTCTTCGAGCTTGACGCTGCCAGGAGTCGGCACTGGTTTCAAAGATCTCTGGTAGGCAGCGCGCAGCTCACGCCGCCGCCGCTCCCATCGCCGCTTCGGCGGCGGCTTCAATCGGGCAAGCGCCCCGGCGAATGACTCGCTGGTTGAAATAATAGGCCAGTCCGTGTGGAAGAGACGTCCGATCTCATCAGTGGAGGGATGAACGTGAACGAGTGATTGGCTGGGGTTGGGCACTGACAGATTTGAATAGCTACCCGTGGTTATTTCAGCGGGCTGCTCGCCAATGACGAGAAGTAAATCGGCACTGCGTATCCCTTCGGCAAGACTGTCATCACAGTTGATGCCCGCGTGACCGACATACGTCTTGAGGCGATTGTCGATGTGGTCTTGGCGGCGGAAGGCCGTGGCAACCGGCACGTTGAAGGTTTCTGAAAAGGACGCCAGGCTTTGCGCCGCCTTTCGACTCCAACCCGGACCGCCGGTAATGATCAACGGCCGGTTTGCCGTCATGAGCCGGTTTTTGAGGCGGGTCATTTCAGCGGGCGAGGGAGCCGGAGCCGGCACGTGCGCGCGGCGTGCGTCTTCTGTGTCGGCATGTGCGAAGAGGACGTCCTCTGGCACGCCGAGCACGACGGGTCCCGGCCGCCCCGCCAGCGCAGTGTGGAATGCGCGACGAACGTATTCAGGAATCCGCTCGGGCGAACGCACCATGCCGGCCCACTTCGCAATCGGAGCAAACAGCGCTTTGAGATCGAATTCCTGAAAGGCGCTTCTGCCCTCGCGCTGCCGCGCCGTGACACCAACGAGTAGGACCATCGGCGTGGAATCATGTTGGGCAACATAGACGCCGCTCACCGCGTTGGCCGCCCCGGCCGCGCGCGTGACGAAAGCCACGCCCGGTAATCCCGTTAGCTTGCCGGATGCTTCCGCCATCATCGCGGCCCCACCTTCGTGACGACATACGATGGTGCGGATCGGGCCTTCGTCGAACAACGCGTCGAGTGCCGCCAGGAAGCTTTCACCGGGCACGGTAAAGATCGTACGGCAGCCCTGAATGACGAGCTGGTCGATGAGGATTTTTCCCCCCGTACGCATTAACGGTCCTCTGGCGGCTGGCATTGCATGGCGTGTTTTAGGCGGTGGCTGCGCCCCGGGAACAGAAGAAACCGGCAGCTCGGTTACGAGCGCATTGGCCGTGCTGTGACGAGGCGCCTAAATGACTGAGTAAAAATGGTCATGCGGGCGTGCAATGGGATAGAGTTGGGTGAGGCGATTTGCACGCTGAACGCTGCGTCCAGAAAAGGCTTTACAGGCGGGGGCTAACCACCCTAAATCCAACGTCTTTTCGGGCTTGGCGGCGTCGGCTGCCGAGCCGCGCACCGTTTTGTCGCGTGGTGGAGGCCCTATGCGATGGAGAAGCTTGCCTCTGCAGCAGCCCTGATCGGCAAGAGCCGGCCGGAGAGGCCGGTCCGTGGGCTGCGCCCGCACGCCGCGGGCCGGGCGGCACGCTGGTTCCTCGAAAAATTTCCCGGCGATGTGGCCTACGCCTATAAGGCAAACAATTCCGTATTTTTGATCGGTGCGCTCTACGGTGCCGGTATCCGTCACTTTGATGTCGCTTCTTTGCCTGAGATCGAAGATGCGGTGACAATCCCCGACGCGCACCTGCACTTCATGCACCCTGTGAAATCTCGTCACGCCATTCGTCGCGCATATGAACTGGGTGTACGCAGCTTTGCACTCGATGGCGAGGATGAGCTTGACAAGATTGTTGAGGAGACGGGTGATGCGCGTGACCTGCTGTTGTGGGTGCGCGTTGCCGTTCCCGCCATCAACAGCCGCATCCCACTGGAGCGCAAGTTCGGCGTCTCCGGACAAAAGGCGGCAAACCTTCTCATCAAGACGCGGCAGGTGGCTTCCGAGCTGGGGCTAACGTTCCATGTCGGCTCGCAAACGACAACACCCGACGCTTTTGTGACGGCGCTTGCCGATGTCCATAAGTTGATCGTTGAGGCCGCTGTGATGATCGATCGTCTCGACGTCGGCGGGGGCTTCCCCTCGCGTTATCCTGATAGCGATCCAGCGCCGATGGACGACTTTATGGAGACAATCCTCGACGGGATCGAGACACTGCCAGTTAAGGAAAACATCCGTCTCATGTGTGAGCCGGGACGTGCACTGGTCGCTGAAGCGGAAAGCCTTATCGTGCGCGTCGATGCCCGCCGTGACCGCGAACTCTACATCAATGACGGGTCCTACGGCATGTTATTCGACGCCGCGCACCTGGGCTTCATATTTCCGATGCGCATTATCAATCGTAAGATCGACCCTTCTGAGCCGCGTATTCCATTGGAATTATGGGGCCCAACTTGCGATTCCATCGATTACATGAAGGGCCCGTTCATGCTGCCGGCCTCGACTGCTGAAGGCGACTACATCGAAATTGGTAACATGGGCGCGTATGGCCGCGCGATAGCGGGGCATTTCAACGGCTACGGTAACTACGACGAGGCGATCCTGCTCGATGAGCCGATGATGAGCATGTATGCGACAAACGTTGTACCGGTTCGCTCCGCGCAGCGTTGAGCCAAGTATCCTCCAAAGCGGCGCACGTGTCAGACGGTCGTCACGATTACGACTTGACGCTTTCTTCTCAGTTGTCAGGCACTCAACTGCGCCACTGAGCGTGCGCTGCATAAGATATCCACCTTCTGTCCACACGCGAATCGCGTTATCAAAAGAGGTTGGCGCAACCTTGGGGGGAAGGCATGTCCGCACCGGACTTCTTTGCGCGTTACACATTGGAATTTGCTGAGCAGGCGGGATCGTCACAAGAGAGTATGGATCTGCAGGTGTCCGCCGAGCGCTTGGTGGCGAGAGCTGAATACGAGCTCGTCCAGTTGAGGCGCGCGCTTATGGATGTGATGGACGGCGCGGAGCCCGTGGCGGCGGAAGCGGAAGACGTTGCGGAACAAAAACCCATTGCCGCGCGCGCAGCCTGAAGCGCAAGACAAACAGCCAATCTCATCTGTGAACTGGTGGGCGGTACTGGGATTGAACCAGTGACCCCACGCGTGTGAAGCGTGTGCTCTACCGCTGAGCTAACCGCCCGTTGTGTCGTTGAGGCGCCGTTATGGGAGGCGGCGAGCAGGGGTGTCAAGCGGCACACGCGGAGACAAGCTGGGCTATGGCCGGCCCGTCGCGCCGCCTAATGTCGTGGCCAAAGCAGCACAGCTCCGGAAAAACCGCGATCGGCGATGCCCAAAGCGACTGGCCGCCACGACGCAGCCGCTCGCCGCGTTCCCGCGAGCCCCTTGCGCTGTGAGCGCGGCAAATGCAACCATCGCGCCTCGTGGGTCCGATTCCATATTCACGCGATGGGCTTAACGAGGGAAATGACAAATCTGATTGGCCGCAATTTGTCGTGCCCAGATGAGAGCCTACGGGGGAGCCATGGGCACTGAGGAGCCGCGCCGATCGTTCTGGTTCTTCTTCGGGCTGGAGCGGCTGGGTCTGGTCGCACTGACAGCACCATACTTTTCGGCGGCCGTGATCGTGGTCCTGACGGCGCTAGCGATCGTCGGCGTTTCCCGTATCCAAGTGGATGATTCGCTCTCTGAGCTGTTCCGCACTGACACGGAAGAGTTTCACCAATACGAGGAGATCGAACGCCGCTTTCCCTCCAGCGAGTACGACGTGCTTGTCGTCGTCGAAGGCAAGGATCTGCTCAAAGGGCCGCAGCTCACCACCTTCGGAGGCCTGACGACAGAGCTACAGCTCGTGGAAGGCGTCTCGGGGCTCGTTTCCATGCTGTCGGCGCGCGATAAGCCTGATGAGACGGGCTATGCTCCGCCACTTGTTCCCGACGAAATGCCCGAAGGCGCTACCTTTGAGGCAATGATAAAGCGGTTGAAAACGAATGACATCGTTAAGGGCAAATTTCTATCTGATGATGGTCAGCTTGCGCTGATCGTCATTGCGCTTGACCGGGAGATCGTACGCGAAAGAGGTGCGCGCGAGGTCATTGGTGAGATCAACGCTACCGCCGACACAATTCTCAAAGGCACAGGTCTCACCGCCAAGTTGACGGGTGCGCCTGTCATGCAGCTTGAGATCCGCAACGCTGTTGAGCGCGACCGCCTTGTCTATAACGGTCTCGGCTTCTTGTTTGGCATCGGCATCGCTTACATGTTCTTCCGGCGCGTGTCGCTAACCATCATCGCGGTGGCCGGTCCGACGATCGCCATTCTGTGGACGCTTGGCATGATTGGGGCCCTGGATTTCCGCCTCAACCTCTTCATCAATGTCATCACGCCGCTCATTCTGGTGTCGGGCTTCTCTGACTCCATGCATCTTGTAATGTCGATCCGCCGTGACGTGCTGGCCGGAATGGATCGCATCCAGGCTGCGCGCCATGCCGTGCTTGACGTCGCGCCGGCTTGTCTGCTGACGGCCACGAACGCCGCACTTGCCATCGTCTCGTTCTCGCTGGCGGAATCGGCACTGATCCGCACCTTCGGTAAGGCGGCGCTGATGGCGGTTGGGATCTCCTATCTCGCGGTGGCGGTGGTCGTGCCCACCCTTGCCGCCTTACTGGTGCGCGATGAGAAGGCCCTAGATGTCGATCCAAATGTTCAAGAGGCAGGCAACGTGGGCAAATTGCAGCGCGCCACCGATGCCATCGTGAGGACTGTTGCCGCGCGCCCCATGATCTTTTTTGTGTCGGCCATCATCGCTGTTCTTCTCACGGGCGCGGCATACGTTCAACTGAAGCCGCACTACCGTCTGGCCGACCAGGTGCCCGACAAGGAGCAAGCGCTGGCTGCTACCGACCGCCTCGATAAAAAACTCACGGGGGCCAACCCCATGCACGCGATGATTCGCTGGGATGACGGGCGATCACTCTATGATCCCTCTACTCTGGCCGTCATAAGGCAGGCACACGACATCTTGGAGAAGCGCGCCGGTCTTGGAAATGTCTGGTCGCTCGAAAGCTTGCGCCGTTGGCTAGCTGCGGCTGGCGATGACAGCATCGAGAACGTTAAGCACTACGTCGGCATTCTGCCTGAGCACCTTGTGCGGCGGTTTATCGCTAAGGACGAGCAGGCCGTTCTCGTGACCGCCCGGCTGCCCGACGTGGACGCCAGCGAGATACTTCCCGTAGTTCAGAAGCTTGATAAGGCGTTTGAGCCACTGCGGAAGGCCAATCCCGACTTTGAGATCTCGGTCACCGGTTTGCCCGCCATCGCTGCGCGCAATTCGGCCACTCTTATCTGGGAGCTCAATTGGGGGCTGGTCGGCGACATGTTCGTGATCTTCATCTTCCTGGGCCTGGCGCTAAGGTCTGTATTGGTGGGTTTTGCGAGCATTATGCCCTCGCTCTTTCCCATCTTTGCCACCGGTGCGATTCTGTGGGTGACGGGTCAGGGACTGCAATTTGCGTCAATTGTCGGGATCACGGTGGCATTCTCGCTCGCGATCGACTCCACCGTCCACTTCTTGAATCGCTTTACATTGGAAGAAGATCGCGGAGCGCCTGGCGATAACAATGTATACGAAGTGCTAAGGCGAACCGCTCATCACATCGGGCCGCCGGTCGTGCTGACAACCATCGTGCTGGCGCTTGGCTTGGGTGTGACGATGCTCTCCAACCTGCCGTCGTTGCGCCTGTTTGGGCAACTGGCGGCCGTGTGTCTCTTTGCCTCGTTGATTGGGCAGCTCGTGATTCTCCCTGCCGTGCTTGCGGTGGGACGGCGCATTCTGCCCCGGCGTGGGCCTGTGAATTCACAAGCGGCGTCCTCTGACGTGGTGAAAACCTAAGCCTCAGGCTGTCAATGCTTTGATCGTTGGCTCCAGGTCCCGGTAATGATCGATCACCGCGTCGGGATCGAATTCGTGCACCGGCGTATCTGTGTAACCGAAGCTCACCGCGATGATAGGTACGCCCGCCGCTTTGGCAGTAGCGACATCGACTCCCGTATCACCGATCATAATGGCACGTGCGGCATCGCCGCCGGCGGTGCGAATAGTCTCAAGCAGGTGGTTGGGGTGAGGCTTAAACGCATCGAATGTGTCGCGGCCGGCAATGACGGTGAAATATCGCGCAAGATTCAGTTCAGCGAGAAGGGTTTTGGACATCCTTTCCATCTTATTCGTGCACACGGCAAGCTTGGCGCCCGCGGCCTGAAAGCGCTCGAGAGCGTCAACGGCCCCATCAAAGGGCTGGCTCGTTACCGCGATATTTTCTGCATAGTAGGCGAGGTAGCGCTCCAGAAGCTGATCGTGGTCCTCTGGCGTCAACTTGGCACTTAAAGGCCCAATCGCCATTTCTATCATGTATTTCGCGCCGTGGCCGATCCAGGGCCGTAAGCTTTCCACGTCAACAGGCGGTGCGCCCACAAGCTCAAGTACGTGGTTGGTGGCGGCAATGAGATCTGGGGCGGTATCGACGAGCGTTCCGTCGAGGTCAAAGACAAGCGTTAGGTCGTGCATGGGGCCTCAATGCGGGCGGCAGGGCGGCGCAACGCTACCGGGTAGAGGTCCCTGTGTCATCTGGGCCAGGCGCGACGCCTTGAAACAGGGGCGCGCGCACCTTAGACAGAACGTGGAATAGAGCCCTTCTGCTGGTGCACTCATGGACAAAAAGGTCATCACGCTTCTCAAGACGCAGGCCTATATAGACGGGGCCTGGGTCGGCGAGCCGACGACACCTGTGACCGACAAGGCTACGGGCGAGGTGATCGCGCACGTTCCAGCGCTTGGAGCAGCTGAGACGAAGCAGGCGATCGCGGCGGCGAATGCGGCATTCAAACCGTGGTCTCGGCTGCTTGCCAAGGAGCGCTCGCAGATCCTGCGCCGTTGGTATGACCTTATCATTGAGCACGCTGACGAATTGGCGCTTCTGCTGACAGTGGAGCAGGGCAAGCCGCTCGCGGAGGCAAAGGGTGAGATCATTTATGGTGCGAACTTCGTGGAACTGTTTGCCGAGGAGGCCAAGCGTATCTACGGCGAGACGATCCCCTCGCACAAACCCGACGCACGCATCATCGTTATGAAGCAGCCGGTTGGCGTGGTCGCCGCGATCACGCCGTGGAATTTTCCAAGCGCCATGATCACGCGGAAAGTCTCGCCTGCGATTGCTGCAGGCTGCACGGTCGTGCTGAAGCCGGCCGAGGATACGCCGTTGTCGGCCCTTGCTTTGGCTGAGCTTGCCGAGCGGGCGGGACTCCCAAAGGGTGTGCTGAACATTGTGACAGCGGATGATCCCGCCCCAGTCGGCGCGGAGATGACGTCGAACCCTCTAGTACGGATGGTGACGTTTACCGGCTCGACCGAAGTCGGCAAGCTTCTCATGCGCGAGGCCGCTGCCACCGTAAAGCGGGTCAGCATGGAACTTGGCGGCAACGCGCCGTTTATCGTTTTCGATGATGCCGATCTTGACACGGCGGTGGCGGGCGCCGTGGCCTCCAAGTTTCGCAATGCCGGTCAGACTTGCGTCTGCGCCAACCGAATTCTGGTGCAGGCGGGTATTTATGACGCCTTCGCAGAGATGCTGACGGAAGCGGTGAAGGAGCTGAAACTCGGACACGGAACCGACAAAGGCGTAACGATTGGGCCGCTGATCAACGCCCAGGCGATTGAAAAGGTTGAAGCGCATGTGGCGGAAGCTGTGAAGGAGGGCGCGAGCGTTGTCATTGGCGGCACGCGCAGCTCGCTAGGCGGCACGTTCTACGACCCCACGATCCTCACCGGTGTGACGCCAAAGATGCGCGTCGCCCACGAGGAAACGTTTGGTCCCGTTGCTCCCTTGATCAAATTCTCAAGCGAGGAGGAGGTGGTACGCATCGCCAACGACACGCCCTTTGGGCTTGCCGCCTATTTCTTCACGCGCGATTACGCTCGCTGCTGGCGCGTTGCCGAAGCGCTTGAGTATGGAATTGTCGGCGTCAACGAGGGCGTCACGTCAACTGAGATCGCTCCCTTTGGTGGGTTCAAGGAAAGCGGGATCGGGCGTGAGGGTTCGCATCACGGCATCGAAGAGTTCGTCGAGGTCAAGTACACATTGATGGGCGGCCTTTAACAACCCCTTTCCATACCAGGAGAGGGGTGAACACATTCGCGATCAACGCCCTATGATTGCGGTGCACCACGGGGAAAGCTCTCCATGAGCCAAGATGAACTCAAAGTAGCGGCGGCGGAGCGCTCGCTGCAGTACGTCGAGTCTGGCATGAAACTCGGTCTTGGGACCGGCACCACGGCCGCAAAACTGGTCGACTTGTTAGGCCCAAAGGTGCAGGCGGGGCTCGAGTTGACTTGTGTCGCCACATCGGAGGTAACGCAGGCGCATGCTGCTGCACTTGGCATTCGCATGTCTACGCTCGATGAGACGCCTTTTCTCGATTTGACAATTGACGGGGCTGATCAGCTCGACGGCGAGCTAAACCTGATCAAGGGCGGCGGGGGGGCGCTCTTGCGCGAGAAGATCGTTGCAACATCCTCCGACCGCATGATCGTGATCGCCGATGCCTCTAAGCAAGTCGAAACGCTTGGGTCGCATCCGTTGCCGCTTGAGGTCGTGCGGTTTGGGTTGACCTCCACGCGCAACATGGTCATCGCGCTTGCCTCCGACGCGGGCTGCGAGGGTGAAATCACGTTGCGCCAGGGGGCAGATGGCAAACCTTTCGTGACGGACAGCGGCAATTATATTCTCGACTGCGCCTTCGGCCGCATCGAGGATCCTGAGGACCTGGACGACGCGTTGAAGATGGTTCCCGGTGTGGTGGAAAACGGCCTGTTCCTCGACATTGCCGATCTCGCAATCGTTGCTGGCCCCGACGGCATCAGCGTGTTGACCGCCAAAGATAAAGACGACGATTGATGCTGCGGGCGGGCGAAGGCAGGCAATGAGTGATTTCGACTACGATCTGTTTGTGATCGGTGCTGGCTCGGGCGGTGTGCGTGCAGCGCGGATTGCAGCCGGTCATGGCGCCAAGGTCGCCATCGCTGAGCAGTATCGGATTGGTGGCACCTGCGTGATCCGCGGGTGTGTCCCCAAAAAGCTCCTCGTCTATGCCAGCCGTTTTTCAGATGAGTTTGAGGATGCGCGCGGGTATGGCTGGCAGACGGGCGAGCCTGTTTTTGATTGGTCAACGCTTATCAAAGCCAAGGACAAGGAGATCGCGCGGCTCGAAGGCCTCTATCGCGCAAACCTGAATAAGGCTGGTGTCGCAATCTTCGAGGAACGCGCTGAGGTGACCGGCCCCAACGCGGTCCTGCTCAAGTCTTCCGGCCGTTCGGTGACAGCAGGCAAGGTTCTGGTGGCGACCGGCGGCAAGCCTTCGCTTGGCGAACCGATCGAGGGTCTTGAGCATGTCATCACGTCGAATGAGGTCTTCGATCTCAAGAAGCTGCCGCGCCGTATCGCCATCTACGGCGGTGGCTACATCGCGGTGGAATTTGCCGGCATCTTTGCTGGTCTCGGCGCCGAAACCACCATCGTCTATCGGGGTGACAAGATACTGCGCGGCTTTGACGAGGACCTGCGTGATGGGCTTAGCGAAGCCTATGCAAAACGCGGCATCGCGATCGTGACCAACCGTACTTTCGCGAGTATCGAAAAGTCGGGTAGCGGGCTTATCGGGCGTCTCGATGATGGCTCGAACATCGAAGCGGATCAGATCTTGTTCGCTATCGGCCGAGCACCCAATACAGTGGACTTAGGGCTCAAGGCGGCCGGCGCTAAGCGCGGTGGGAACGGCCACGTCGTTGTGGATGAAACCTCGCGCTCGTCCGCCGAGACAATCTATGCCGTGGGCGACGTGACGGACCGTGTAGCGCTCACGCCCGTTGCCATTCGCGAAGGGCATTCCTTCGCCGATAGCACTTTCGGCAATAAGGCCTGGCATGCGGACTATGAAATGATCCCAACCGCCGTCTTCTCCACGCCCGAAATTGGCACCGTCGGTTTGCCTCAGCACCTGGCAGAGGAAGGCAGAGCGGCGCTTGATATCTACAAGGCGACTTTTCCGCCTCTGAAGGCCACGCTATCGGGTCGCGATGAGAAAATGCTCATGAAGCTCATCGTCGACGGTGAGAGTGACAAGGTCATCGGCTGCCATGTGCTTGGCGCTGACGCTGCCGAAATTGTGCAAATGGCCGCAATCGCCATGCGTTTAGGGGCCACAAAGGCAGACTTCGATGCCACGATGGGCCTACATCCGAGCGCGGCGGAAGAGTTCGTCACCATGCGGGAACGCTGGATTGCCCCTGGCGAGGCCGCGGGATGACGGCTCATTTGGCATGTTGCCATATGGAAGTTGATAGGCGCGCAAGAGCGCTATAAGTCTGCCCGGCTTCGGAAGGGTGCCATGCAACGACTCAAGGATAAGATTGTGCTCGTCACTGGCGCGGGCGCCGGTATTGGCTTGGCAACGGCGAAGCTGTTCGCCGCCGAGGGCGCTCACGTGTATATCACCGACATCGACGGGGAGGCCGCCGGCAAGGTCGCGGCAGAGCTTGATCAGCAAGGCTACGATGTGACGGCGGTTCCCGTCGACGTATCGCTCGGCCAAGACGTGAACGCACTCATGCGCATCGTCGATACCAAGCACCGCCGGCTCGATGCCGTGGTGAACAATGCCGGCATTAATGTGCGTAGCGACTTTCGCAATATGTCGGATGCCGATTGGGTGAAGCTGCGCGAGGTCAACCTCGACGGTGTGATCCGCATTGCACGCGATGCCTTTCCGCTATTGAAAGCATCAGGACGCAGTTCATTGATCAATATGGCCTCGATCATGGGCGGGCGCGGAATGCGCACGCTCGCCGCGTATGGGGCGACGAAGGGGGCAATTTCAGCGCTCACTCGCGGATTGGCGGTTGAGTATGCGCCCTATAATATCAGGGTGAATGCGCTTGCGCCGGGCTTCATCGAGACTGCGCTTACCGAGCGCGTTCTGAAAATTAAAACGTTCTCTGATGCGCTCTTGGAGCAGACGCCGCTGCGCCGGTTTGGAACGAGTGAAGACGTGGCCCAAGCGGCGCTGTTCTTCGCTTCTGATGAATCGTCCTTCATCACGGGGGCAGAGCTTGCCATCGACGGCGGCATGGCCGCAGCCCTCTAGTCCGCCTTACGTGTCAGCCACGGTCTCCGCAATGAGCAGATCGACGACACTCATCATGGCCTCTTCGGCTTGGGCCCCCTGACTAATCAATCGCTCATAGCAGGCAACTTGGCGGTCGGCGCTCGTCCCCTCAGCGGCGATCTTTCGCACATGCTGAACTTCCTTCTCACAGCCGAGTGCGGGCGCATCTTCTGCGACGAGTTCAAATAGCTCCGCGATGAGATCGGTGAAGGGGACAAGCGTACCCCTGCCGAAGTCGAACAGCGTGTCCTTCACGCCGTAGCGCTGGGCGCGCCAAAGATTTTCATCGATGAGAAAGGCCGGATACGAGCGCCACTTTTGGTTGGTAAGCCTCAGCCGGTAAAGCATGCGGATCACGCAGACAAAGAGCGCCGCAATAGCAATGGCATCGTCAATGCGCGTGCAAACGTCGGTCACGCGCATTTCGATCGTGGGAAAGCGAGCTGAAGGGCGCAAATCCCACCACACCTTCGTTGCATCCTCGATGACGCCGTTTCGCACCAATATATCAACGGTGCGTTCATACTCACCGAAGCTCTCGAATCGTTGGGGGATGCCTGTGCGCGGCAGTTCGTGGAAGACGGCAATCCGATAGGTTTTGAGCCCTGTGTTTTCGCCTTGCCAGAACGGTGATGAGGTGGAGAGCATCAGGAGATGCGGCAGGAAGTAGCGGGCCTGGTTCATCAGATCGATGCGTAGCTCGTCATCCTCGACACCGACGTGGACGTGCATCCCGCAGATCGCGAGCCGCCGGCCAATTCCAGCAAAGTCGCGGGCAAGCGCCTGATAGCGATCTTTCCGAGTGGTTTTGAGGGATGACTTTTGTGCAAAGGGGTGAGTTGAAGTGGCGATGGGAGCTAGACCATGCTTACGAGCCTGGTCAGCAATCGTCTTGCGCAAGTGGGCCAGCTCCTGGCGTGCCTGAGCAAAATCACGGCAGACTTGTGTGCCGATTTCGATCTGCGCGCGGAAAAATTCGGGGGCGACTTGGTTTCCGAGCTCTTTTTCGCAGGCCTCCATCAAGGCCTGAGGCGCGTGGGAAAGATCGCGGTTCTCAAGATCGACGAGGAAGTATTCCTCCTCAATTCCGAAGGTAAAAGTCGGTTCTTTATGGCTCATAGATCCGCTCATGACATGCCGGTACGCAAGCTTCTAGGGCTGCTGGAAGGCCACGCCTCGGACGCATCAATGCCGTGGGAGCGGGGCATGCAACCTTTCGATGCGCGCTTTGCTGGCCTCCGGGGAGAGGATAGCCTATAAGCCCCGAGAAATGGCATAGTGAGTTCAAATCGATGCGCTTTCATTGCCGCACCGGCCGCCTGCGGCCCGCCGCATAGAACCCAAGCGCCTGCGTGATGGAGAAGTAACTATGGTGGCCTCCTGGTCCCCCGACAGCTGGCGGTCAAAGCCGATCATTCAGGTGCCCGAGTATCCTGACAAGGCCGCACTCGCCGCGGTCGAAGGCAAACTTGAAACGTTCCCGCCGCTGGTTTTTGCCGGGGAGGCGGACAAGCTCAAGTGCGCACTGGCCGACGTTGCGGAGGGCAACGCGTTTTTGCTGCAGGGCGGTGATTGCGCGGAGAGCTTCGCTGAGCACGGGGCTAACCATATCCGCGAGCTGTTCCGCGTCTTTCTCCAAATGGCGGTTGTGTTGACCTTTGCTGGAGGATCGCCAGTCGTGAAGGTCGGGCGCATTGGTGGCCAATTCGCCAAGCCGCGTTCCTCGCCCACCGAGAAAAAGGGTGATCAAGAGCTGCCGAGCTATCGCGGCGACATCATCAACGGCGAAGAGTTCACGGCAGAGGCGCGCATTCCCGATCCGCAGCGGCAACTGGAGGCTTACCGCCAAGCGGCTGCAACGCTGAACTTGTTGCGCGCATTTTCCGCAGGTGGCTATGCCGGCTTGGACAACGTCATGCGCTGGTTGCTCGATTTCGAGCAGAAAAGTCCCTTCGGCAAGAAGTACAAGGTTATGGCCGAGGAGATCCAAACGGCGCTTAGGTTCATGCGCTCGTGCGGTGTCACCGAGGAGACGGTGCCGACGCTCGGGCGAACGACATTCTACACAAGTCACGAAAGCCTGCTCTTAGGTTATGAGCAGGCGCTGGTCCGTCGCGATGAAGCGGGCGGCACACAGAATTGGTACGCAACGTCTGGACACATGCTTTGGGTCGGCGACCGTACACGTCAACCAGATCACGCTCACATTGAATTCTTGCGCGGCATCAAGAATCCAATTGGTGTTAAGTGCGGCCCTTCGCTGGAGCCCGACGGCCTGATACGCTTAATCGACATCCTCAACCCCTTGGATGAGCCTGGCCGCTTGACGCTCATCTGCCGGCTTGGTGCGGACAAGGTCAACGAGCATCTGCCCAAGCTCATTCGCAGGGTCGAGAAAGAAGGGCGCACGGTCGTTTGGTCATGCGATCCAATGCACGCAAATACGGTCTCGACGGCCAACGGCTATAAGACGCGGCCCTTCGACCGCATTCTCAAAGAGGCCGAGACGTTCTTCGATGTTCACCGCGCGGAAGGTACTCATGCCGGTGGCATCCACGTAGAAATGACTGGATTGCCGGTCACCGAATGCACGGGCGGCGCCGCGGCGAATATCTCCGAGGCGCAACTCAAGGACCGGTATGCCACGCTATGCGATCCTCGTCTTAATGCCTCGCAGTCGCTCGAGCTTGCTTTCGTCATTGCGGAGCGGCTCCGGCAGGATCGCGACGGCATGACGGTGCCGCCCCAACCGGTTTCAGCATTTGGGTGATCGCCATCTCGACGGTATCGAGTCGGGACGAGGTGTTGGCAGGCATTCCATTGCGGTTCTGCCTTGCTTGCCCTTAAGGTTCGCTCATGTCGAATTCCGCGCCATCGCGCCTTAAAATAGCGCTCGCCCAGGTAAACCCGACCGTCGGCGACCTCGACGGAAACATCGCCAAGCTTGTGGAGATGCGGGCTAAGGCGCACCGTGTGGGCGCCGATCTGGTCGTGTTCCCCGAACTTTTCATCACCGGGTACCCGCCTGAGGACCTCGTGCTTAAGCCCGCCTTCCAGTTAGCCGCTCGCCGGCGCGTGGAGGCTTTAGCGGCTGAGCTTGGCCCCGGTCCCGGTGTGCTCACCGGCACGATTTGGGCCGAGGGCGGCGACGTCTACAACGCGGTAGCATTGCTCGACGCTGGCAAGGTGGAAGCAGTCCGCTTCAAGGTCGACTTGCCAAACTATGGGGTGTTTGACGAAAAGCGTGTCTTTGCCCAAGGCGGCATGCCCGGGCCGATCGATTTTCGCGGGGTGCGGATGGGCGTTCCCATCTGCGAGGACATCTGGGGCCCGGACGTTGCCGAGTGCCTGGCCGAAGGCGGCGCGGAAATCCTTATCTCGATTAATGGCTCGCCTTTCGATTGGACGAAACCCGATGTTCGCGTGAACCAGGCGGTGGCGCGCGTCACCGAGACAGGGCTGCCGCTTGCCTACCTCAATCAAGTAGGCGGGCAAGATGAGCTCGTTTTTGATGGGGCTTCGTTTGTGCTCAACGCCAATTGCGGGCTGGCCGTGCAAGCGCCTGCTTGGGATGAGCTTGTGACACTGACTGAGTGGCAGAGGAGTTCTGAAGGCTGGTACTGTTCGCAAGGCAAGCGCACGTTCATCGAGGAAGGTGATGCGGCCGCCTACCAGGCCTGTCTTCTTGGCATCCGCGATTACGTCAACAAGAATGGTTTTCCTGGCGTCGTCATTGGACTTTCCGGCGGCATAGACAGCGCGCTCGTGACGGTAATCGCCACAGATGCCCTTGGACCTGAGCGCGTGCGCACAGTCATGATGCCCTACCGCTATACGTCCAGCGAAAGCGTGCGAGACGCAGAAGCTTGCGCCAAGGCGCTGGGACTTCGCTATGACGTGCTGCCGATCGAGAAGGCGGTAACCGGCATTCAAGAAACGCTGGCGCCTGTGCTCGCTGGGACGGAGCCCGACGCCACTGAGGAGAACATTCAAGCCCGCGCCCGTGGCATTATCCTGATGGCGATCTCAAACAAGTTTGGCGGCATGGTCATCACCACCGGCAACAAGTCGGAGATGTCGGTGGGCTATGCCACGCTCTACGGCGATATGAACGGCGGCTTTAATCCGGTTAAGGATCTCTACAAAACGGAAGTCTACCGGCTCGCCCGCTGGCGTAACGCCCATGTACCCAAGGGCGCTATGGGGCCAGGCGGCGTGGTTATCCCTGAGACGATCATCACAAGGGTGCCGTCGGCGGAGCTGCGCCCCAATCAAACCGACCAAGATTCGCTGCCGCCCTACGACATCCTTGACGACATCCTCGCTTGCTTGGTCGAGCAGGAGATGCCGATCGATGAGATCGTCGCACGCGGTCACGCGCCTGAGATCGTCCGGAAGGTTGAGCATATGCTCTACATTGCCGAGTATAAGCGCCGCCAGGCGGCGCCAGGCGTGAAGATTTCATCCCGGAATTTCGGGCGCGACCGGCGCTATCCCATCACCAACAGGTTTCGCGAGGACTCAAGCGGGATCGCTGCGGCGAAGAAGCCCACGCCAGCAACGGCCTCAACAGCTCATAAGAAGGACGAGTGACAAGTGCGCGCTCGGTGCTTGAGTTAGCGTGCGGACCCTCTATAGGTTTCCACCTCGCATTTTATGAATGAAACGTCGCAGAAACTCGCCCCAAACATGTCCGTCATCGTTCGCTTTGCTCCCAGTCCAACGGGTCGCCTGCACGTAGGCAATATACGCACCGCCATTCTCAACTGGCTTTTTGCCAGGAAGAGTGGCGGCGAATTCTGGCTGCGCCTCGACGATACGGATGTGGAGCGCTCAACGGCGGCATTTGCCGATGGCATTCGCGAAGATCTCCGCTGGCTTGGTCTGGAATGGTCGCGCGAGGATCGCCAGTCCGAACGCACCGCGCGCTACACGGCGGCAGCCGACCTGTTGCGCGAGCGCGGCAGGCTTTATGCCTGTTATGAGACGGAGGACGAGCTTGATCGAAAGCGCAAGCGCCAGCTCGCCCGAGGCATGCCGCCCATCTACGACCGCACCGGCCTGAAGCTCACCGAAGATGAGCGCGCGAATTTCGAAAACGAGGGGCGCCGGCCGCATTGGCGCTTCCGGCTCGACAACAGCGAGGCGGAAACGGGGATGGCACCACTTCCAACGATTGTCTCGTGGAATGATCTTGTTCGCGGCGATCAGACCGTCGATGTGGGTTCGGTGTCCGATCCTGTGGTGATCCGGGCAAACGGTACATTTCTATATACGTTCACGAGCGTAATTGATGATGCGGAGTTCGGCACCACGCACATCATCCGGGGCGAGGATCACATCACAAACACCGGCGTGCAAATCCAACTCTTTGAAGCTTTGGGATACGAGCCACCGGCCATCGCCCATCACAGCTTGCTCATCGGTGCAGACGGGCGTGCGCTGTCGAAAAGGTTGGGTGACCTGTCCATCGAGCGATTGCGCAAATCGGGAATGGAACCGATGGCGGTGGCAAGCTACACCGCACTGATCGGCACCTCCGATCCCATCGAGGCGCACGCCAATTTAGATGAGCTTGCAGCCCTGTTTGCATTCGACAAGATCTCAATAGCACCGGCGCGCTTCGACGCTGAGGAGTTGAAGGTTCTTAACGCGCGGCTTTTGCACAAGCTACCCTATGGGGATGTGGAAGAGGAGTTGCGTGCGGCAGGCGCGGATGGTGGGCCGGCGTTTTGGGACGCGGTGCGCGGAAATCTTTCTGTTCTCAGCGACGCGGCGACGTGGTGGCAGGTCATTAACGGCGAAGTCACCCCCGCGATCGAGAACAAGGAGTTGACAAATCAGGCGGCAACGCTACTTCCGCCCGAGCCGTGGGATGACACAACTTGGGCCGCATGGATCAGCGCCCTTAAAACTGCGTCAGGGATCAAGGGTCGCGCACTCTTCCACCCGTTGCGGTTAGCCTTGACCGGGCTAGAAGATGGTCCTGAGCTTAAGGTATTGTTGCCGCTTATCGGCCGCGCAAAGGTTCGAGAGCGGCTGCTTGGGCGCGCAAGTTGATTAAGGTGCAGTGATGGCTGTGTTCCGTATCGGAACCGGCCTCATGGCGTTTTGGCCTCAGCTTCCCAATTCGATCGGGCTTCCCACCCGGGTGCGCTTGCGGAACGGGTGTCGTCTCGCATAGCTTCTTGCGGGACGAACTCGGTTTCTTTGCACGAGCATCCTTTCACAAGCTGCTTACGATAGAGAAATGCGGTCTTTAGGCTCGTGTAGGGCTCTCGGGAGCGGAAGGCGATTGACTGGTCCATCCCCTGTCCGGGGTTTTTATAATAGAATAGTTCAACGGGTGCTGCACACTTGTTTTGGCACGCCGCCGCATCCTGCTCGAAGTGACTTGGGAGCGTGGAGAAGCTCACGGGGAAATAATAGCCATCGCACAGCCTCACACACACAGTGCGGTAGGTGTTGTGCGAGCGCGGACCGGAGAAGGGATTCCATCCACCGGAGTAGCCTTCGCTTTCGCTGTCCTCCCATATGCCTGACAACAGACCACGGTTTTGGCGGCGCGCCTCTTGCACATAGTTGGCGCCGCAGTTGTTTCGTGCAAGCTCACGGACAATTTCATCGCGAAACGATCGACTCGAAGAGCCGATGATCTGCTGGCGCCGGGACTCGAGTTCGGCTAGCCGCCGCTTTGCCTGTTCCACCTGTCGTGATAGTCCCGTGCAACGGGACGTCTGGCGCAATGTTTTGGAGAAGAGGAAATACTCGTAGCAGTTACGGCGCTCAAGCTCGGCCTCGCCGGTTTGAGTCTCTCGTCGGGCTTCGCGAATTTCCGATTGGAGCCTCGGCAGTGAATTGCGGAATTGGCCTGAGCGTTGACCTTCCTGCACGAGACGCTGCTCAAGCTTCAAACAAATTGGATTCTTCGTTGACCAGTTTGAACTGGGCGGCGGTGCGCCAGGGGGCGGTGGCGTGCGATAGACGGGCTCGCGCGGAATGGGAGGCGGCTCCGGTTCGGCGTTGCTCCAAGGCCACCACCCTTGGGCAAGGACCGGACAGGCCGCCAGCATCACCGCAGTGAGGACGGCGGCCCCAAGGCTAAACCGTCCGCCAGCAGATGCGATGCGCGATGTCTTGCCTTTCTCGGGTCGGTCCATTTTGCGTTGGCGGTCCAAGCGGCCGCTGCCTTCGATTCACACAATTCTTAACGTCTGCGATTAGGGGGTCATTGCGGAGCAATTGGGGCGATCTTGGACGCTGAGGTTGTGGTATCCAGAAGCTTATGAAGGGCGGTTCCGTCGCCCCGGCCGCTTGACGGAAGCGCCCATGCTCACGCATAAGAACGGTGTGAACCATACGCCGCGCATACCTGCCTGCAACACTTGTTGCGGCATTATCATTACGAGCTAGCAAAAAACCGCTGGCGCGCGGCCCGCTTCTTTGCCCAAAGCCTGAGACAGAGAATCGCCCCCGCCAGCGGCCTGGGGACTTTCATGGCCAATCAGCATCCGCTGACGCTATACAACACGTTGACGCGCCGAAAAGAGGTGTTCACGCCCCTTAAGCCGGAAAACGTGCGAATGTATGTCTGTGGGCCGACGGTCTACGACTATGCCCACATCGGCAATGCGCGGCCCGTCATCGTCTTCGACGTGCTGTTCCGGCTCTTGCGCCACATTTATGGGTCCGAACACGTCACCTATGTCCGCAACATCACCGACGTCGATGACAAGATCAATGCGCGTGCGGCCGAGGAGGGCGTGCCCATTCGTGATCTGACGGAACGTACGGCTAAGCAGTTTCACGACGATGTTGGCGCGCTGGGTGTCCTGCCTCCGACCATCGAGCCGCGGGCGACCGAGCACATTGATCAGATGAAGATCTTGATCGAAGAGCTCGTCGCGAAGGATCATGCATACGTGGCCGAGGACCACGTGCTGTTCAACGTGCCATCCATGGTCGACTACGGAAAACTTTCCAATCGCTCGCTGGAAGAGATGGAGGCGGGTGCCCGCGTCGAAGTGGCGCCATACAAAAAAGATCCGATGGACTTCGTGCTGTGGAAGCCGTCGAAGGAGGGTGAGCCGTCGTGGCCATCGCCATGCGGGATCAAGGCGCTGGGACGTCCTGGGTGGCACATTGAGTGCTCGGCGATGGCAGGCAAGCACTTAGGCGACGTCTTCGACATTCATGGCGGCGGCATCGATCTCGTCTTTCCCCACCACGAAAACGAGATCGCGCAGTCGCGCTGCGCGCACGGCACGGACGTGATGGCGCGTGTGTGGATGCACAACGGTTTTCTGCAGGTCGAAGGCGAGAAGATGTCGAAGTCGCTTGGCAACTTCATCACGATTCACGAGCTATTGGATACGGATAAGTTTGGGGGGCGGCGCTGGCCAGGCGAGGTTCTGCGTCTTGCGATGCTGATGACGCACTACCGGCAGCCTTTGGATTTTACTGTGCGCAGCCTTGAAGTTGCCGAGAGATTGCTCGGCCAATGGTATCGCAAGGTCGGTGATGTCGAGGCTGTACCGACAAGCGATTGGGCGAACGAGGTTAACGATGCGCTGGCGGATGACCTCAATACGCCGGGTGCGATTACCAAGCTTCACGCCGCCGTGGACGGCATTACAGAGGGCGACAAGACAGATGCGTCCGCCCGCTTCAAGGCGGCAGCCAATGCGATGGGTCTTCTTGAGAGCACCGAGACGGAATGGCGCGCGCAAGCAGAAGCGCGCGTAGGCGTCGATAAGGTGCGCGTGCAGGAGCTTATTGCATCGCGTCTTTCAGCTCGTTCGGCTAAAAACTTCCAGGAAGCCGATCGCATTCGCGACGAGCTGGCCGCAATGGGCATTGCCTTGAAAGATTCCAAGGATCCTAAGACCGGTGAGATCGTCACCAAGTGGGAGGTCGCGCGATGAAAAAGGACTGGCGTTCTGACACGCCTTTCCCCGGCCACTGGCTCTTCTATCTTCTCGTTAAGATTGGGATAGCGCTCCTTGCGGTATGGATTGCCGCAAAGAGCTTTGGCGTCGTGTGAGTATGAGATGAGCAAAGAGAGACTCTACCTGTTCGATACAACCCTGCGTGACGGCGCGCAGACGACCGGCGTTGATTTCTCCGTGGAGGAGAAGCGGCGCATCGCCGGTGTGCTTGACGACTTAGGGATCGACTACATCGAGGGCGGCTACCCGGGTGCGAATGCGACCGACACAGAGTTTCTCGCCGAGAAGCAGAACCACAAGACGGCCAAGCTTACCGCCTTTGGCATGACCAAGCGCTCGGGCCGTTCCGTCTCTAACGATCCGGGCTTGCAGGCGGTGCTGCAATCGCGCGCCGAAGCCATCTGTCTTGTGACCAAGGCCTGGGATTACCACGTGCGCGTGGCGCTCGGCATTTCCAACGAGGAATGCCTGGATGCTTTGGCTCAATCAGTGAAAGCCATTGTCGAATCCGGCCGCGAGGCACTGATTGACTGCGAGCACTTCTTCGACGGCTATAAGGGCAATCGCGATTTTGCGTTCGCTGTGGCGCGCACAGCCTACGAGGGCGGCGCGCGTTGGGTCGTTCTGTGCGACACCAACGGTGGTACGCTTCCCCATGAAGTTGAAAGTATCGTTGCCGATGTCGCCGCCGTTGTGCCCGGCTCGCATCTGGGTATTCATACGCACAACGACACCGACAATGCCGTGGCTAATTCCTTGATGGCCGTGCGTGCCGGGTGCCGCCACATCCAGGGCACGCTCAATGGGCTGGGCGAGCGCTGCGGGAATGCCAACCTGACGTCGATCATTCCAACGCTCCTCTTGAAGAGCGAATTTGCAGAGCATTTCGAGACGGGTGTCACCCCGGACCGCCTGCGCACGCTCACGCATGCAAGCCGTGTTCTTGACGAAGTACTGAACCGTTCGCCCGACCGCCATGCGCCCTACGTGGGTGAAAGCGCATTTGCGACAAAGGCGGGGATACACGCATCCGCTATCGTGAAAGAGCCAGACACCTACGAGCACGTGGCACCGGAGCGCATCGGCAATATTCGCCGGCTCCTCGTGTCAAAGCAGTCCGGCAGGTCGAGCATCCTGGCGGCCATCGCGCGGTTGGGAATTGTCATCGACAAGGATGACGAGCGCATATCCAAATTGCTCGACGCAGTGAAGTCTCGTGAAGCCGCCGGCTACTCTTACGAGGCCGCGGAAGCGTCGTTTGAGCTTTTTGCCCGGCGCATGCTTGAGACGGTTCCGCGCTACTTCTCTGTCGACAGCTTTCGCGTCATGGTCGAGAAGCGCCACAACGCCGTTGGCAAGTTGGTCACCGTCTCGGAAGCGACGGTGAAGGTTTACATCAACGGTGACAACGAACCTCTCTGGTCGGTTGGGGAGGGCGCCGGTCCCGTCAACGCACTCGACAGGGCGCTGCGCAAAGACCTGGGACGTTACCAGAAGCACATCGATGGCGTGGAGCTTGTCGACTACAAGGTGCGTATCCTCACGGGCGGCACAGAGGCCGTCACGCGCGTTCTGGTCGAGAGCCACGATACAACGACGGGTGCACGGTGGTTCACGGTCGGTGTCTCGCCCAATATCATCGATGCGAGTTTTGAAGCGTTGCTCGACTCCATCAACTACAAACTGATGAAGGACGACGCGCGCGGCGCGTAGCCGCGCGATGGCACTCAGCGAACGCCGCCCATCAGCTTCTTCACCCAGGGAACAAGTGCTAGCAGCAAAAGCGTCGCGACCGCGACGAGGATTGCCTGCTGCAGGAAGAATGTTGATAGGCCTTCCGGGTCGTTTGCTGTGAATCCGCTGCCAAGCACGCCTGCCAGTTTGTTGCCCCATGCCGCCGCAAGGAACCAGACACCCAGCATAAGTCCAACAAATCGCATTGGCGCCAGCTTCGTCATGGTGCTTAAGCCGACAGGGCTCAGGAACAGCTCACCAATGGTTTGGAGTAAAAAGAGCCCAATGAGCCACAGCGGGCTAACGCGGCCTTCAGCAGTAAGAAGGGCGGCGGGAACCATGAGCAAGAACGACAAGCCAAGGAAGAACAGGCCGAGGACGAACTTCATGGGACTTGAAGGCTGGTTTGGTCCAAGACGGGTCCAGGCGCTTGCAAAGAGTGGCACCAGCAGGATGACGAACAGAGGGTTGAGCGACTGGAACCAGGCAGAGGGGAAAGCAAAGCCAAGGATTTCCGTGCGCGTTAGTTGATCGGCAAACAGTGCGATGGTGAGCCCGGCCTGCTCGAAGATCGCCCAGAAAATCATGGCTGCGATAAAGAATACGAACACGGCGGCGATGCGCTTAGAATCGAGATCGCCATACGAGGCAAACCAAATGATCGCGGCGATGGGGACGATGAGGTAGAGGGCGCGCAGTGCTTGGAAACCGGGCTGATCGGTCAGCACGGTGACCCCCATCACAGCTGCCGTACCGAAAACGACGAGCACAACCATGCCCCAACCAGCCGCCGGGATAGAGGGTGCGCAGCCGACGTGTTCCAGACGCTTGCCCTGTAGCATGTAGACGATAAGGCCGAGTGTCATGCCGACGCCTGCTGCGCCAAAGCCCCAGTGCCAGCTAAGCGCCGGGTCGAACCCCCATGCGGTAAGCCATGCCTTGAAGCGTGAGCTTTGCGCTAGAAAGCCCGTGATCAGCGGCGCGGCGAGTGCACCGATATTTATGCCCATGTAGAAGATGGAAAAGCCGGCATCGCGGCGCTCATCGCCTCGGCCATAGAGGCCGCCGACCATCGCGCTGATGTTGGGCTTGAACAACCCGGTGCCGAGCGCCACGAGCCCGAGACCTGCATAGAATGCCGTCAGTGAATTGATGGCTAGCGTGTAATGACCAAGTGCAATGATAGTTCCGCCAATAAGAACCGAGCGGCGCGCGCCCAAGTAGTGGTCGGCAATAAAGCCGCCGGGGATGGAGAGCATATAAACGGCCATCGTGTAGTTGCCGTAGATGCGGGCTGCTTCCACGGTCGATAGGCCCAGTCCGCCTGCGGCCGCCGGGGCGACGATGAACAGCGCCAGCAACGCGCGCATTCCGTAGTAGGAAAAGCGCTCCCACAACTCAGTGAAGAACAGAGTCGAAAGCCCGCCTGGTTGTCCTGCAAAGCCGCTTGCGCGTGCACCATTCGCAGATGGAACGTCAGGCTTAGGGGCAGTGGCCGGTTTGGAGGGTTGGGGTGCGGGCATCTTCCGATTTGCAATTATTCAGCTTCGGACAATACATGAAGGTGCAATCCGCAGCGGCGTGCCTATTTATGATCCAGCAGTTTTTTCGCGGCCGCTTCGGGGGAAAGGTCACCGGCGAGCACTTGGTCGGAGAGATTATCGAGCCCCTCATTGCCTCCGTGACGCACGCGCTCGGCAACGATATCGGCAGCCGCACGCGCGATCAGATAACGCGCGCGACGGCGGCGTCTCACTGCGGCACCTTCCGCTTTAACATTGCTGCCGACGTTGTTTATGGCTTGCACGAGTTCCGGCACGCCTTCACCCGTTGTCGCCGTCGTTTTGAGGACTGGGACCTTTCCAGCCGCAGAAGCACGAATGGACAACGCACCGATGAGCTGTTGCAGGGTCAGGTCCGCACCTGGTCTGTCACCTTTGTTGACAACCAGAATGTCGGCAATCTCCAGCAGCCCGGACTTCATGGCCTGAATGTCATCGCCAAGTCCTGGAGCGGAGACGACCACACGCACGTCAGCCACTTCGGCGACATCCATCTCGCTTTGCCCGGTGCCAACCGTTTCCAGAAGTATGAGGTCACGCCCTGCCGCATCCAACGCGTCGATGACACGCACGGCTGCCGGCGATAGTCCGCCGAGGTAGCCGCGGCTTGCCAGCGAGCGCACAAACACGCCTTCGTCGTCGAGCGCCGCCGTCATACGAATGCGGTCGCCTAAAATCGCGCCCCCTGAAACGGGACTTGATGGATCGACCGCAATAACACCAATGGTGAGGTCCTGTGCTCGCAGTTCCGCAATCACGGAATTGACGAGCGTTGATTTCCCTGCACCAGGCGGGCCCGTGAACCCGACAACGAGCGCATTGCCCAGATGCGGTTGCATGGCTTTCAGAAGGGCAGAGGCCGAAGGGGCCAGCCGCTCCAGTTCGGTTATGACAGTAGCCGTGGCACGCCGCTCTCCGCTGCGCATTCGGTCAACAAGCGTTTGCGCATCAGTTTGCGCAGCGGAAGTCACAGTCGGCGTTTTGCTCTTGGGCTTGGTCATCAGCGGCTGATACGCGGAAGAGCAAGCCCGCGCAAGTTGGGTGCGAGCACCGTCCCCAACGATAGGCCGTGAGCGAAGGGTTAATTCCTTGCAGTACCGCTTTGCCTTAGGGCTCAGTCGGACGTCAGGTGTTGTCGTTTTTCTTCTTCTTCCCCTTCCGTTTTCCTTTTTGTTTGCCCTTCGGCTGGCCGTTAGATTTGACGGCACGTTTGCCGCGCTTGGGAGCGGCGGATTTGGCGCCTGCCTTTGCCTTGCCCCTTAACTTCGCGTTACGTTTCGCCTTGGCTTTGGCATTTGCCTTAGCCTTCGCTTTGGCCCTGCGTTTGCGTTGAGCGTCGCCTGCTGACTTTGGCGCGATGGGCAACGCGGCCTCTGTGCCACGAGGTGGCGGTGCCTTTCGGGCCCCGGTTTTCGCGCCTGGCGGTCGCCGCGCTCTCAATTTCCTCCAGGCCTTGGCGTTCGTGGGGCTGGCCTTGTAAGCAGCTGGACGTTGTCCACGACGCTTCCACTTCGCTCGCCGCGGCGGCGTCTTGTGGACGACACGCGGAGCTCTAAGCCGCGTGGCGCGATAACGTCGGTTCTTTCCGGGCCGGAAAATGCGAACAGTGCCGCGCGGGGCCTTGGCGCGGCGCTTATAGGGGCGGCTGTCGTGATAGAAGTCGACCTTTGTTTGCGGCAAGGACCGTCGTGCGATGCGGCGGTATTGGCGTGGGCCGATGCCACGGAAGAAGATACGCCCGTCAGCGTAAACGAAGCCCGCTGCTGGCCGCGTGCGGCGGAAGATGTGGCGATAACGATTGCGTGGCCGCGCGAAGCGATACGGATTGTAATAAGTGATGTATCGCGGGCGGACGAATATCCAGAATGGATCGAATCGCACCGATACGTGGAAATCGTCATTGTAAACAATGCCAAGTTCAGCCGACCATACTGCGCCCGGCGGCAGCGGCGCCCAGCCGGCGTACTCGTCACCGTAACGCCACGCGACCCAGGCTGGCCCCCAGCGTCGGCCCGGGACCCAATACCAGCCGTCGTACTCATCATAGCCCCAGCGGCCGTAATGATAGACAGCCCAACCGAAGGGTTCATCTGAGTCCCAGAACCAGCCGTATTCACTTGTGTAGATCCAGCGGCCACGCGTGTAGGGGCGCCAGGACGGACCAACATCCGGGCTCCATACGTAGCCATGGCGCGGGTGCTCAAACCAATCGCCGCCCTCGTTGAGATCCTCATAAAAAACCGAAACGTCGACAAGGTCGGCCCTTGCAGCAACGGCGCTTGACGGTCCGAGCATCGCAGGACCGGCAAGCAGCAAAAACGCAGCAATGAATGGAGCTCTAAGGAAATGCATGTTGCGCAAGCCTCATACAGCAGTGATCGCGAGAATCGTATTCTCGAATTAGAGCAAGATAATGTGGCAATTGGCGGCTGAATACGGCGTGAACGCACAATGCTTCGGCGCGGGCCTAGCTGCGCGAATTATGACGGCCTAGAACCAAACCCCTGGCCAGCGATAGCGCGGGCGCATTGCAATTGGTCCCACGCCAACGAGTGAGATGCGCGGCTCTTCGGCGATATCAAGAGGCGGGACTGGCGGTGCTTCAAGTTTACGCAGGCGGGCTACGCGCACGTTGTCGGCCGGGTGACATCGCAGCATTGAGGGCTGGGGGACGCGCCGCGCAGGCACGGGCGGCAGGACATCATCGATGGCGTGACCAGTGGACGTATCGAGCCGCGTGATAGCCGATGCCAGCCCCAGGGGGTCGCCGGTCAAAAAGCCGGCAATGCTATCGGCATCAAACTCCCGCTGCCTGGGAAGCGACAGTTGCAGGAGGTTCATCAGCGCCGGCAGGGCGACGAGGATCGCAATGGCCCACCATGAAATGAGTTCTTCGTCGACCAGTAGGCGAAATAGGTTGAGGGCAAGTAGAACCAAGCCCAGATAGTAGAGCAACTGTGCCAGCCGGGAAATCACGTCGGCGACATTCATAATCGCCAGATCGCCGTTGCGGATGTGCGCAACTTCATGTGCCAGCACATCGGCAATTTCGCGCATCGTGAGTTGTCGCAGCACGCCCTCAGTCAGCGCAATACACGATCGCTCAGAGGTGCCAGCAGAAAAGGCGCTGAGCATTCCGCTGGGGATGAGGTAGACCTTTGGTGCGCGAACGAGCTGCGCGCGCTGAGCCAATTCGGCGGCGAGACCGTCAACCTGAGTCTGCGTTCCCGCCTCCGGCGCACGCGCTCCATAAAGGCGCATCACGCTCTCAGGTGTCATTCGCAGAGCGAGTGCCGTGCCGCCGGCAACAATGAGAAGCGCAACGAGCACGCCCGTCGCACCCCAGATCGCCCAGAATGCCATCACAATGAGGATAGCAAACGGCGCGAGCAACAACGCCATATGGACAAGGTTGGCATTATAGGGAATGCCAATGCGCCAATTGCGCATCAGGTTTCTAACTGAATCTTTTACTAAAGACATGCTAGTCCTGTCGGCCGCAGCTCAGCGAGTATTGCAATGTTTTTTTGTGGTCTGTTTTCGTTGTTCGCGGCGACCATGCTTGTCGCGTGGTTTGGCATGCCGCGCATGGTATTGGTACTCTTCACCTTCGCCATGCTGCTCACCGGCGCGCTGTACCTGCACCATGCGACTACTGTTCTTCCATTGTCATTCTAATCGACGTTGGTGCCAAATATGAGCCCTCGCGTTGCAGTTTTACTCAACACGTTGGGGCTCTACGCCATTTCAGCCCTTCTGCTGGTAGCGCTATTCTACCAGTTCGCGCGACAGGAGCTTCCCTGTCCCCTGTGCCTCTTGCAAAGAGTGGCATTTACGGCCCTGGCGGTGGGCCCGATCCTAACGTTGCGATATGGGCCTAAACCTAGCCACTATGGGCTGACCATCATCGCCGCCCTGGCCGGGGCCGGCATCGCCTCGCGCCAGATTTTGCTGCATATCCAGCCCGGTGACCCAGGTTTCGGGTCAGCTGTTTTTGGCTATCACTTTTACACTTGGGCCTTCGTTTCATTCGTTGTGGCCATTGCGGCCTGTGCCACAGTTTTGCTGTTCAACAAGCAATTTTCCGGTCCGGATCAGCGGTCGTCTCTGGGTCTGTTTGAGCACACAGCCGTTTGGCTAATCATTGGCATTACGCTCCTCAATGCCGGCGGGGCGCTCGTCGAATGTGGTTTCAGCTTCTGCCCGGAAAATCCGGTTGATTACGAGCTGCTGCATCATCGCTCGGATGCGGCCTAACGGGCCGCAACGCCCACCGGGCGGCGCTCAGAACTTGGTTAGGATGGTTTCGTCACTGGCGGGCACGCGCTTAGAGGCTGCGGCGATAATAGCGGGTACGATCTTTGTGGCATCATCCACGACACTAAAGCGCACGTTGACGCCAGGGCGAATAAATCCGTCCTCCTTCATGTGATTCAATATATGTAGAAACGGGTCCCAGAATCCTTCGATGTTTGCGACGATGACCGGCTTAGTATGGCGGCCGAGCTGCACCCAAGTGAGCTGCTCAACCAGTTCCTCCAGCGTGCCGATCCCCCCAGGGAGAGCAACGAACGCATCTGAGCGCTCAAACATGAGCCTTTTGCGCTCATGCATGTCCTGCGTCACTATTAGTTCGTCAACGTCGCGTAACAAATGCTCTTTGCGGGTGAGAAACTGAGGAATGATGCCAGTTACGCGCCCGCCGTGGTTAAGCGTGGCGTGGGCGATCTCGCCCATGAGTCCTAAGTTGCCACCACCATAGACGAGGCCGATTCCTTGTTCGGCGAGGGCTTGCCCCAGAGTACGCGCTGCCGCTTGATAGCCCTGATTCTTGCCCATGCCAGACCCACAGTAGACGCAGATATTGTGCACGTCGCAGGCGCCGGCTTCGCTCGAGATGCGCTGTTTGTTCATAGAGTGGGGTCCAGTGATGTCGCTGTGGGGTGGTTGGTCGCAGATCTATAGGGTTTCGGTCGTAACAGTGCGACACCTGATCGTAGAGCTGGCTAAGGTTTAATTGGGGCGTGCGGCAGCAGAGTGCGTAAAAAGCCTAGGATCGCAGGGCAAGCGCGCCGTTCACCGGTTGCGCGTTATCCTGGCTTGCGAACACACGATTGGCGCACCGGCCGACATGTGCTTATTTTGGGCAATGAACTTAGGTCAAAATCTTCGAAAAATTTAGCAACTGTAAGAAATAGCACGCAAAAACGGCGTTGCGGCGCTGAGGCTGAAACACTATGACGGGTACCCGTTCCTGCTTCGTGCTGCTGGTTACGTTATCAGGAATGGTCATCAATCCTGTTCCGGCGCAGGTTTCTCCCGCGGTTGGAGGGCCCAGCACAGCACAACGCATTGAAGATCAATCTGAGCATCAAGACCAAAGTTCAGGCAACCTGCGCCGCCGTGCTGAGGATCTTGCCGGCGCAGCTTCGAAGCGCTTCTCCGAAATTCTGTCGGAGCAGAACGGCGATGCGCAAGCTGACGGTGCGGGAGCCAATGCAGACGGAAAAAGCACGCAGCGCGCAGATGATCTAATGCTCACTCCGGTTTGGGATTGGCTCGCGAGCGCTTCACGCGACTATGAAAATATTATCGTTGCCAAGTTGAGGACGTCGTCAGGCGAAGTTGAGATTGTCACGCCTCCAAGGCAAGCGTTGGCTCAGGCTGAGGTTCCACCCACGCCGCCGGTGCAGTCCGCGCCTGCTGCTGAGCCCGGGTGGGGCTCAATCATTGACAATATCCGCGAATGGCTGGCCCGGGCCAATCGTTCTTATCACAATGAGATCGTCAAAAAGCTCGCACGGCCGTGGGATGGTGAAGATCCTTGGAAAGCTGTGGTCGAAGCCGAAGGCGAAGATGGCCTGCGTCCAGCCGCGAAGGCAGGAACCGCGCCAGCTCAGGCAGAGGGCGCGATTGACCGTGGGGCGGCAACCTTGCCGGCTGGAGAACAGCGCGCCGCTCCGAAGGTGCCGGTACCCGCGCCTGACCTAGCAGAGGCCAAAGAAGAAACAGGTGCCGCTGACGACGTTCCGGGGTTGACGCCCAAGCTCGATGCCGAAGAGATAAAGCGGCTTGCGGAAAAAGCAGTGGCTGAGCGCGAAGCGGAAAGCGATACAAAAACTGAGCACCTTGCAGAAGAACCAGACTTCAAGCGCAGAGCCGCAATAGGCGCGGAAAGAAAGCGGATCACCGATGAGGCGCAGGCAAAGCGTTTAGCAGAAGAAGCGGAAGCCGCGCGTAAAGCTGCGATCGAATCAGAACGAATACGAATCACCGATGAAGCGCAAGCCAAGCGGCTTGCCGCAGAAGCAGAAGCTGCGCGCAAAGCTGCGAAGGAAGCGGAGGCT
>CAYOPW010000006.1:0-20005 GCA_964405975.1 uncultured Hyphomicrobium sp. | reverse complement strand
GAAGCGGAGGCTGCGCGTCAAGCTGCAAAGGACGCGGAGGCTAAGCAAGCCGCCGAGGAAGATGATGCCAAGCAGCTTGCGGAGATGGCCGAAGCCAAGCGCGAGGCGGTCCAAGAGGAAGAAGCAAAGCGTCTGGCTGACGAGACGCAAGACAAACGCCTGGCTGAGGAAGTCCAAGCTAAGCGTCAGGCTGAGATAGAGGCGGAAAGAAAACGGCTAACAGACGAGGCGCAAGCCAAGCGGCTTGCCACAGAAGCAGAGGCTGAGCGCAGAGCTGCAAAGGAAGCAGAAGACAAACGCCTCGCCGACGAAGCCGAACCCAAGCGCAAGGCAGAGAAGGAACGTGCGACTATCGGTCTTGCCGAAGACACGAAGGTGGCAGTTGAGCACAGCGGTGCGCAAGAGGTGAAAGAAGAGGTGGGAGAAGAGCCTCAAGCCCAGCCAGCCGATGTCCCCCCTGTCGGTGAGACGGGTACACAGCCTCAGTCAGTCGCTAGGCAAGCGCGATCTGATGCTCAGAAAACCGAACCGCCTCCTGTGCCCGTTGCCAAGGAACCTGTTAGCAGGCCGCCGTCCAACGACCGGTTGCCTACGGTCGATGCGAACAAGGGTGCGGCGACTCCAAGCCGGACGAAGGCGAAGAAAAAGCAGGTGCGCATTCGCAAGGCCAGTCGTCGCAAAAGGCGCGTCAGCAAGGGACGTTACCGTCGGCGCGCTGCGCGCTCAGGGACGCGCGTTTATGCATATAAGTCGCGCAGAAAGCAGACGCGTACTTATCGCCACCGTAAAGACTGCTGGCGACGCGGTGCAAAGCAGGTCGCCCCGCGCAAGGCTTATCGCAAGCGTGCGCGTGTTCATGGATACCGTAAGCGCCATCGCGCGCGGGTTCACGGCCGCAGCGGCGTGTATGTTGTTCGGCGCGGCGATACGCTGTGGGGCATTGCCAAGCGCCACTATGGCAAAGGCGCCAAGTATCGGCGGATTTATAAGGCGAACCGGCGCAAGATCCGCAACCCAAATCGCATTTATCCGCGTCAGCACCTATATATTCCTGCGCGTAGGCGCTAAACGCTGGGTCGTACTGGCCACGCTAATTGGCCGCGACTAGCATCGGTGGCCAAGCTAGGCCGGAGACACAGCGGCGCTAATTATTCTGGGTGGTGTTGCGGTTTCTCAGGCGTAGAAGTTCTCCATCAAAGCAGGTCTTATGCGTTTTCTCCCCCCGCTTCCGGACGACTCCAATAACGGCGATCGCGATAATGGAGCTCCAATCGTCACCTCGCGGGCTGACCATTGGATCGTGCTGAAGGGGCTTTTGCCATTTGTTTGGCCTGACGGGCGCCCTGACCTTCGTGTCCGCGTCGTGCTGGCTTTTGCAATGCTGCTGCTGGCAAAGCTTGTCACCGTGGCGGTCCCGATATTCTACAAGAACGCCACTGACCAGCTGGCGGCTCAAATCGGCGTGACGTCGATCGCGACGGGGCAGGGATTGGCGTTGGGCATAGGCGCGCTGATCCTGGCTTACGGCACGGGTCGCGTTTTGATGATGGTGCTGAATCAAATTCGCGACGTCATCTTTACCGAAGTAGGTCAAAACGCCGTCCGTCAGTTGAACAATCGAACGTTCGAGCATCTGCACCGCTTGTCATTACGCTTCCACTTGGAGCGGCGGACCGGAGGACTGTCACGCATTACCGAGCGAGCAATCCGGGCCATCGAGTTGATCGTTCGCATGGGCATATTGAACGTGGTGCCTACTCTGCTTGAACTGATGCTCGTCTGCGGGATTCTGTTTTACTTTTTCGACTGGCGATATGTTTTGATCGTCCTGGCCATGGTGGCCATCTATATTTCGTTCACTTTTGCCGCAAGCGAACGTCGTATGATCATTCGGCGCGAGATGAACGAAAGCGATACCGACGCCAACACTAAGGCGATCGATAGCCTCCTGAATTTTGAGACCGTCAAGTACTTCGGCAACGAAGAATTGGAAGCAAAACGGTTTGACGGCGCCATGGCCCGCTACGAAAGGGCGGCGATCAGGACCTACCAATCGCTAGCTATACTCAACTCGGGCCAGTCTCTGATTTTCACCATGGGCCTCACCGCCTGTATGCTGTTGGCTGCGCGTGGCGTCGTCGCAGGCTACCATACGATCGGTGAGTTCGTGATGATCAACGCGCTGATGATTCAGCTCTACATTCCGCTGAACTTCATGGGGATGGTCTATCGCGAAATTAAGCAAGGTCTTGTCGACCTGGAGAACATGTTCGCGTTGCTGCAGGTGGCGCCCGAGATCAAAGATAAGCCGGGAGCCAAGCCACTCATTGCATCAAAAGGCGATATCCGCTTCGAGAATGTGAGTTTTGCTTACGAAGCCGACCGGCAGATTTTGAAAGATTTGTCCTTCGAGGTGCCGCCGGGCAAGATGGTGGCGATCGTTGGTCCGTCCGGGGCAGGAAAATCGACGATCAGCCGCATTATTTTCCGCTTCTATGACATTCAGTCAGGCCATGTAACGATAGATGGACAAGATATCCGCGACGTCACGCAAAAGAGCCTGAGGGCCCAGATTGGCGTCGTGCCGCAAGATACCGTGCTCTTTAACGACACGATCTTCTACAACATCAAATACGGCCGTCCCAATGCATCCGAACAGGAGGTGTACGACGCGGCCAAGCTTGCTCAGATTGACAAGTTCATCTGTGCAATGCCGCAAGCCTATCAAACAATGGTCGGCGAGCGCGGGTTGAAGCTGTCGGGCGGCGAGAAGCAGCGCGTTGCGATTGCTCGTACGATCCTCAAGGCGCCCCCGATCCTCATACTTGACGAGGCGACAAGTGCTCTTGATAGCCATACCGAGAAGGAGATTCAGGACGCACTAGACCGGGTCGCTCGCGACCGAACCACGCTCGTGATAGCGCACCGTCTCTCGACTATCGTTCACGCCGACAATATTCTGGTGCTCGAGAAAGGGCGGCTGGTTGAGCAGGGGACACACGCGGAGTTGATTGCCAAGCGTGGTCTCTATGAGAGCTTGTGGACGCGCCAGCGCCAAGCAGAGAAGGCGCGCGAGGAGCTTGCACATGCGCTGGAACAAGCGGAGCGGGCCGGCGCGCTGCGGCCTGAGGATGCTCGCCTTGAGCGTGTAAAGTAACTCAGGTCCAAAGGCGAAGATGTTGCACGAGGCTCGTTTGGTCCGGCGCGATACTGGTGCCCGGGAGGCATCCGTTTCATGTTTGAAGAATTCGTAGCGTGGCTCCGAACGCAATCGCGGCGTTTGGCGCGGGCACTTGGCGTCCTGACCGTTTTTGCGTTGCGTGCGGCCGTTGCCATTTGGAGCGTTGCGCGCGGCCCGCTGATCGCAGCGCTCAACGTTCTCGCAGCGCTTTTACTGATATTCGAAGAGTGGGGCTGGCGCCCGCTCTCCAAACTTCTTGGTCAGCTTGCGCGCTTTCCCCTATGGGCCCGGGCCGAGTTGTGGATCGCTGGTCTGCCACCTTATGGCGCGCTCGTGGCTCTCGCTATACCGAGCGCAATTCTGTTTCCGACTAAGCTAGTCGGTGTCTATCTGCTGGCCATAGGTCAGGTCGCTGCGGCAACCGTGCTCCTTATTGCTGCCAAGCTCGCCAGCACGGCCCTAATTGCGCGCATCTTCATTCTGACCAAACCGGCATTGATGCAGATCGGATGGTTCTCGCGCGCTTATAACATCTTTGTCCCGTGGCAAGAGGCGATGTTTGATTGGCTGCGTTCGTCATGGGTTTGGCGCTATGGTCGCGTTATCAAAAGGAGGGTGAGGAACTTCGCCCGGCGCTCGTGGGCGCACTGGCGGCCACGGCTGCTGGCGGCCTGGGCCATACTGAGGCCGAGAGCAGCAGCCTTGTGGCTTCAGTTTCAGCGAAGCGCTCGCGAGGCCCGTGTGCGCACTTACAATGCCGGCAAGGACCTGCTTCAGCGCGTGCGCAAATTCTAGGTCACGGGCCAAAGCATCCAGATATAGGTGAAATAGAACGCGAGCAGTACCAGGCCCTCCAATCGCACCACCCTGTAACCTGTGCGCGCAAACGTAAGCAGCAGCACTGCGGCTCCGACCATCACGAGATTATCGACGTGAGCGATACGTTCCGGGACATTCGTTGGCGCAATCAACGCGGTTGTGCCGCCAATAGCCAGGATATTATAGATGTTGGAGCCCATGATGTTGCCGAGCGCGACATCGGAATGCTTGTGCATGGCTGCGATTAGCGAGGTTACGATCTCCGGCATTGATGTGCCGATGGCCACGATCGTCAGCCCGATGACCGACTCAGAGATATCGAATTTGTGGGCAAGAGCCACTGCCCCATCCACGAGAATTGTACCGCCTCCAATAACGACGACGAGTCCGAAGACCGCCATGATCAAGGCCACCACGATGGCAGCGCGCGCAGCCCTCGCTTCCTCAATAGTGAGATCGTGCACGCCGTCGCGTAACTGGCTGTAGGCCTCCGCCTTCTCAAAAACCGACGTATGGCCCTCCTTCCATGTTTCCCACTCCGCTGCTTCCTGCCGGTAGGCGTAGATAAGATATGCGCCCAGCAGCGTGAGGAAGCCGACACCGACGATGCGATCCAGAGTGTAGAAAACCGAGATCAATGCGAACGCGATTGAGATGACAAGAACGAAGATACCATCGCGCTTAATTGCCGATTTTCGCATTGCGATCGGTGCGAAAAGCGCGGCGAGCCCAAGCACAAGCAAGGTATTGGCGATGTTGGAGCCCACAAAATTTCCGACGGCAATACCAGAGGCTCCGATGCGGGCGGCCTGCACGCTAGTGACGAGTTCGGGCATCGATGTGCCAAAACCTACAAACGTGAGTCCGACGATCAGCGGCGAGATGCCAAGGGCTTCGGCAAAAGAAACGGAGCCGCGTACAAGAAGTTCTCCACCAAAGGTGAGCAGGAGAAAGCCGCCGAGCAGCATGAACACGTCGGTCACGTAAAAGTCCCTCTGGCTGGCACCGGTGGCAAACTGGGTAAGCAAGCCAAGCGTGAATATCGTCGCGAGTGCCCCTGGCCGGTCCTCAAACCACGTTGAGCGGTACAGTTTCTACGGTCTTGTTACCGGAATCGTCCAGCCATGTCAGTTCCAGCGCGCCGGGACCGGGAACTTTGAGGTAAAAGGCGATATAGGGGTTGGCGGCAATGCCGGGCCCGAGGTCGGCGGAAAAGACGGGCTTTCCTGCGAACGTGGCCTTGAACGTGTGAATAATATCGCGCGCAATCGTTTTGCCCTTAGCGTCCTTGCGGTTCCCCGTCTCCATAATGTGGGTGGCGAGCGTCTTTATCTCGATCACCTCTCCGGCCTTGGCCGTTTCGGGAATCTTTATGCGTGGAGGCTTTTTCATTGCATCATCGCTTTCAAAGCTAAATTCCACACCCGCCAATTTTTACGTCAACGTTGCGTGCGCTCATCAAAAACTTTCCGTCACTCATCTCAGCGATGGCAATGACCTCCTGCGTCATAGCCAATCGCATGCGGCTGGTAACGCGGGCTTTACCCGACAATAGTGTGAAGTGGTAGCTTGCAGCGTCTGCGCGCGGGTTAGCGGTCGAGAGCAAGTGGATCGCCTTAACGTGGCTCTCCTCCGTCATCGGACTTTCCACTGAAATTGAGAGTGGGACGTAGTCGCCGTTCTCGACCGCGTCGGGAAGATCCAATTCTATCCCGCTGCTTACCGGCTCTGCATCGCCGAGCAACGCTTTTAGGGAAGCGTCAAACTGGGCGCTTCTTTTGCCAGCCCTGGCCTCAGGGACGGCGCGCAGAGCCGCGGCAACGAGGACAGCCGCGCCCGCCCCGAGCAAGACATCGCGCCGCCCAATAATCCTGACACGTTTACGCTTCTTCATTGCGGAATTGCCGGGTGTAGTTACTGTCGCCAACGATACCGGGAACAACCAGCCAGGAACAAGACACCATGTCGAAACTTGATCGCAGGCAATTTGGGCAGCTCATCGGCGGCGCCGGGCTGACTGCGGCAAGTTCGATACTCTTTGGGAATATGGTGATCGCCAAGGGGGCGGCCAAGGTTGTGGTTATCGGCGGCGGTGCGGGCGGCGCCAGCGTTGCACGCATCCTTAAAAGTGAGGATGCACAACTCGACGTCACACTCGTCGAAAAGCACCCCATCTATACGACCTGCTTCAATTCAAACCACTATTTTGGCGGCTTCCGCACGTTTGCATCGCTACAGCATTCCTATGACGGGTTGCGCAAGCTTGGCATCAACGTGGTGATCGACACCGCAAGCGATATCGATTCGGCCAAAAAGGCCGTAACGCTCAAGAGCGGTGGTGCGCTCAAATACGACCGGCTGGTGCTCTCGCCTGGCATCGGTTTCAAGTTCGACACGATCGAAGGATACTCGCCTGCGGCGGCCCAGATCATGCCGCACGCATGGATGGCTGGCGCGCAGACATTGCTTCTGATGCAACAGCTTGAGGCGATGGACGATGGTGGCGTTGTGGTCATGGCGGTTCCAGAGAACCCGTATCGCTGCCCACCGGGACCTTACGAACGGGCGTGCATGATCGCGCATTTTCTCAAGACGAAAAAGCCCAAGTCCAAGCTCATTATATTTGATGCGAAGCGGACGTTTTCCAAACAGGCCGCATTCGAAGAGGCGTTCCGCACGTACTACGATGACATCATCGACCTGAACCTGACCAATGAGATCGATGATTTCCGCGTGGTGAAAGTCGACCCAGGCACAATGGAGGTCGTGACTGGAGCAGGCATACGCATCAAAGCAGGCGTGGCTAACATCATACCTGCGCAAAAGGCGGGCGCCTTTGCGCGCAAGGCCGGCTGTACGGACGGCGACTGGTGTCCGATCGATCCAGTACGTTTCACCTCGACCAAGCTAAGAGACGTCTACGTGCTGGGGGATTCATCGATTGCGGTGGAGATGCCGAAGTCGGCGTTCTCCGCCAACAGTCAGGCGAAAGTCGTTGCAGCCGATATTCTGGCTGATCTTTCAGGCGCAAGGAGATATCCGCCGCGTTTCCGCAACACGTGCTGGTCGCTGCTTGCCGCCGACGACAGCATCAAGATTGGTGCCAGCTATCGTCCTGCCGATAAGGACGGCAAAGCATTCCTCTCAGCCAGCGGCGGTTTCGTATCGCAAAGGTCGGAGAGCGCCGAGGTTCGTAAGCAGAATTATCGTGAAAGCATTGCCTGGTATCAAGCGATCATTCTCGATGCCTTCAATGAGAAGGCATCTCTCCGGCCAAAAGGTTAGCTCCTCATTATTTCAGCCCGGCGTCACTGTTCGAGGCTGGCAGCGAACCGAAATAGGCCGCCAGCGCCGCCATCTGCTCGTCATCAAGCGACTTCGCCACGGAGACCATCACCGGGTTCGTCTTGCGTCCGTTCCGGTAGGCGCTGAGCAGCGCCATGAACTCGTCCTGGGGCTTGCCCAAAATGGAGGGAATGGCGCTGGGGGCTCCGTCCAGGCGGTGACAGGACGTGCATTCGGCGGCGAGATGGCGGCCATACGCCTGTCGCTCGTCCTGTCCCCCGCGCGTCGCCGCAAATGCTATCGTCAGCGCCGCAGCGGCCATTGCCAGATAGCCGGTCCTGGTCATCCCGTCGCTTTCCTCAATTTTGTACCTTCGCGCTCTTGCCCAAAAGTGGTGGGGTAGCCCGCCCGGGTCTCTCGCGTCCGGGAGAAAGCCGTTATAATGGACACACCTTTTTGGAGCGGGCATGGTGACGTCGGGCCGCCCCGCTCACAGCCAATGGACCCCTTTTCAAACCAACGTTAACCTTTTACGCCAACGAAATGTGCCGCAGTCTAGCTCGTTGCAAGTTCTTGAGCGCGGCTTTGGCACGCCCTGCGGAGGCACTATAGGATGGTCGAGTTGCTCGTATTTCTTGCGCTGGTGGTGGCTGGCGTCGTCGCACTCGGCATGTACAAGGCACCGTTGTGGGCGTGGGCACTGGGCACCGCGGCTGCGGCCATTATCTGGCAGTCGGGTGTCGGTGGCACCATTAGCGACCCTTCACCGGGCATCGTTGGCTACCTTTTCTGGCTCATCGCTATCGTCTTTGCCCTTCTGGCCATCCCGGTCATTCGCCGTACCGTGCTGATCGCGCCGGCATTCAAGCTCATCAAGGGCATGATGCCAAAAGTCTCCGACACCGAAGCCCAAGCGCTCGAAGCGGGTACCGTCGGTTTCGACGCGGAGCTATTTTCAGGCACGCCGGACTGGGACAAGCTGAGGTCCGTTGCACCCGTCGTATTGACCACTGAAGAGCAGACCTTCCTCGATGGCCCGACGGAAGGGCTCTGTGAAATGATTGACGACTGGCAGATGCGCCATGCCGAGGCGGAGGTTCCCGATAAGATTTGGAACTTTGTCAAGAAGCACGGTTTCCTCGGAATGCTCATCTCCAAAGAGCATGGCGGCCTTGGATTCTCGGCACAGGCCCAATCCCTCATCATTGGCAAAGTTGCCTCGCGCTCTCCTGACGTTGTCACCATTGTCATGGTGCCGAATTCGCTGGGCCCGGGTGAATTGATTGAGAAGTATGGCACCGAGGAGCAGATGGCGCATTACTTGCCGCGGTTGGCGACAGGTGAGGAGGTTCCCTGTTTCGCTTTGACCGGCCCGACGTCAGGTTCAGACGCCGCGACCATGCGTGACATCGGAATCGTTGCGCGCGGCCAGCACGACGGCAAAGACGTCGTTGGCATCCGCCTGACGTGGGATAAGCGCTACATCACCCTGGGACCCAAGGCGACGCTACTCGGTCTCGCCTTCCGGCTGTTCGATCCCGACAATATTCTAGGCAAGGGCGAGAACATCGGCATCACGGTTGCAATGATCCCGACGACTCATTCTGGCGTCAGCATTGGACGCCGGCATTTGCCTTGTGGCAACGCATTCCCCAACGGTCCCAACTGGGGCAAGGACGTCTTCATTCCTATTGATTGGGTGATCGGTGGCGAGAAGATGGTCGGCCAAGGGTGGCGCATGTTGATGGAGTGTCTGTCGGCGGGTCGTGCCATATCGCTGCCGTCTTCGGCGACCGCGGGCGCCAAGGCATTGCTGCGTTTCACCAGCGCCTATGGGCGTATTCGCAAGCAGTTCGGGCTGCCCGTCGCACGCATGGAAGGTGTCGAAGAGCCACTGACGCGTATGATTGAGACTGCTTATGCTTGCGAGGCGGCGCGCGGCGTGACGGCCGCCATGGTCTCGCGCGGCGAACGCCCCTCGGTGCTCTCGGCCTTGATGAAGTACCAGACGACTGAGCGTATGCGCCAGTCCGTCAATGATGCTTTCGATGTCCACGGAGGCCGAGCCATCTGCGATGGGCCCTCGAACTACCTGCAATCGGCCTACCAGATGGTTCCGGTCGGCATTACGGTGGAAGGCGCCAATATTCTGACGCGCACGCTGATCACCTTTGCGCAAGGCGCGCTGCGTTCGCACCCCTATCTCTTTGACGAGATACACGCAGCCCAGGATTTGGACGGCGAGCGCGGACAGGAGAAATTCGAGAAGGCTTTCGGAGAACACATCTCGTTCTCTGTCGCGAATGCTTGCGGGGCCTTCTTCCACAATATCACGGGCGGCCAGTTCAGCACCCAGCCTGAGCATTCCGCCGGTCAGGCGCAGTGGTACCGCCAGCTTGGACGCGCGAGCCGCAGTTTCGCTTTTGTCGCCGACATGACCGTCGTCGTCCTGGGTGGGGGCCTCAAGACCAAGCAAAAGCTTACCGGGCGCCTCGCGGACGCACTCTCCGAGCTTTTCTTTGTGGCGTGCGTTTTGAAGCGCTTTGAGGATGAGGGGAAACTGTCGAGCGACAAAGACATCGTCGCATTGGCCGCGGCCAATGGGCTCTTCCGCTATCAAGAAGCTATGCGCGGTGTCATCGATAACTTCCCCGTTGCGCCGTTGCGTTGGTTGATGCGTAGTGTGGTCTTCCCGCTGGGACGCCCTTACCGGCCTGCGAGCGATGCCCTGGGCCATCGCGTGGTTAGACTGGTGCTGCAGGCGCCTGAGGTGCGCGATCGCCTCACGTGTCATATCTACGTCTCGCAGGACGTCGATGATCCGACGGGACTGCTAGAAGTTACGCTCAAAAAAGTGGTCGCGGCGGAGGAGACGGAGAAGAAGCTTGAACGCGCAATCCGGGCAGGGACAGTGCGCCGCTATCACGGCGTCGACTGGATTGGAGACGCGGTCGCCAAGGGGGTTTTGACTGAGAGTGAAGGTCAGCAATTGCGCGAGGTCGAAACACTCACGGCTCGCGTCATTGCCGTCGACGATTTCGATCCCGCAGAGGTGAAGCCCCATCATGTGAAGGTGGGGCACAATTCGCGCCGCGCCGAAAGCGCTGCGGCAGAGTAAAACTCGTCTAGTAGAAGGTCTCCGGTCGCGCGTGTGTTAGCCGCAATCAGGCAGGCCATCCCGTAAAGAGGTCCGTGAATGTTCAAATCAGTATCGAAGCCATTGCCCGAACTGAAAGACTGGAAGTATTTCGTCGATCAGTGGGGTATCGCGTGGGCTGAGTTCGATCGCGAAGGTGAAAGCCAAAATTCGCTCGGCCGCCGCCCCTTCGAAGAACTGATGCATATCGTCCAGAACGTGGAGCAGGGCGCGCGCAAGCGCGAAATCCGCGGTCTCGTTATCTCCTCTGCCAAACCACGCGGATTTATCGTAGGGGCGGACATCCGCGAGTTCGAAGATCTTACAACCGAGATGGACGTCATCGACAAATTGCGGCCGGTGAACGCCCTGTTCGATCGTATTGAGCGTTTACCCGTGCCGGTCGTGGCCGCGATAAATGGCTTCTGCTTAGGCGGCGGGCTTGAGCTGATTCTGGCGTGCCATTACAGAATTGCGACCCGTGATCCTGGAACGCGACTGGGCTTCCCGGAGGTCAAGCTTGGCATCTTTCCCGGCTTCAATGGTACGGCACGCTCCATCCGGCAGGCAGGCGCGTTGTCGGCGATGCAGGCAATGCTGACGGGCAAGATGATGAGCGCATCGGCGGCACGTGCCGCCGGTTTTGTCGATCAACTCGTTGAAAGCCGCGGAACGCTTCTGTGGGCAGCGCGTAAAGCAGTTCTGAGGAATCGTAAATCCAAGCCGGCCGGCTATGCGAAAGCCTCACTTGCGCTGTGGCCGCTGCGGGGGCTGGTCGCAAACCGCATGCGCCAAGAAACGAGAAAGAAGGTGCGCGAGGATCACTATCCCGCACCCTTCCGTCTGATCGATTTGTTTGAACGCCACGGCGGCAATGAAGAGGCGATGAAGGCGGCTGAGACACGTGCCTTTGCGCCGCTCATGGTGTCCGATCAATCACGCAACCTGCGCCGCGTGTTTCGGCTGTCTGAGTTGTTGAAGGGGCAGGCACCGAAGAACTTTGGTTGGCGCCCGCAGCGCGCCCACGTCGTTGGCGCGGGCACCATGGGTGCGGATATCGCGGGCTGGTGCGTCGTCTCCGGAATGGAGGTGACGCTACAAGACATCTCGCCTGAGCAAATCGAGAAGGGGATTGCCGCGCAAGGCAAGCTATTTGCGCGAAAATTCAAGACCGCGGCTCAGCGCGATGCGGCCAAGGCGCGTCTGATTGCCGATCCCAACGGCGAGGGGCTTGAGCGCGCCGATGTCGTGATCGAGGCGATCGTGGAAAACCTAGAGATAAAGCAGAAGGTACTCGCCGAAATCGAGGACAAGATCAAATCGGATGCTCTGCTGGCAACCAATACATCCTCGCTACTGATCGAAGACATTGCCAAGGGCCTCCCTGACCCCGGGCGCCTAATAGGGTTGCACTTCTTCAACCCCGTCGCTCTCATGCCGTTGGTGGAGGTGGTGCGCGGCTCTTCCAGCCGCGAGGACGAAATCAAGCGCGGTGCTGCCTTCGTTACAGCGATCGACAAGTTTCCCCTGATCACCAAGAGCGTACCCGGCTTTTTGGTCAACCGTGTGCTGACGCCCTATATGTTCGGCGCCATGCACCGTCTTGAGAAAGGCGAGAACAAGGAGCGTATCGACGAAGCTGCGCGCGCATTTGGTATGCCCATGGGCCCGATCGAGCTGGCCGATTCTGTCGGGCTGGATGTGTGTGCCCACGTCGCCAAGATCCTTGGGTACCCCTCTGAGGGCTCAAAGCTTGAGCGGCTCGTGGCCGAAGGCAAGCTTGGCAAGAAAACGGGGGAGGGTTTCTACGTGTGGAAGAAGGGTAAGATCGAAAAAACGGACGAAACTTTCGACACGGCCGCGGTAGAGCGCCTTGGGCGGGAGCTGGTCGAGCCCATGATCGTGGAGGCGCAAAAGAGCCTTGATGAGCACGTCGTCGAGACTGCCGATTTGGTAGATGCAGGCTTGATCTTCGGTACCGGGTTTGCACCGTTCCGGGGCGGGCCTTTGCATTACAAGGCAAGTGAGGCCGGCCGCGCGACAGCCCGCGCAGCAGCTGAGTAGTTGAGTTATGCGACGGACGGTCGCCTTGGAGTCTGGGAGCTTTAGTTCATGCAGCGATTAATGAGGCGGGTTGCGGTCATCGGCGGGGTGCGTATCCCCTTTTGCCGGTCAAACACCTTCTATGCCGATCTCTCCAACCTCGAAATGATGACGGGCGCACTCAACGCACTCGTCAATCGCTACAATCTCAAAGGCCAGCATATCGACGAGGTTGTTGGCGGCGCTGTCGTCACGCATTCGAAAGACTTCAATCTGACCCGCGAGGCAGTGCTTGGCACGACGCTTGCCGCCTCGACGCCGGGCATCACGATGATGCAGGCGTGCGGGACGAGCTTGCAGGGTGGGCTTGGCTCTGCGGCCAAAATTGCCACCGGAGAGATCGAAAGTGCCATCGCCGTTGGTTCCGATACGACCTCAGACGCGCCCATCGTTATTTCAAAGAAGTTGGCGCAGCGTTTGACGAAGGTGGCTCAGCAAAAGTCGATGCTCGACAAGATCAAACTCTTCAAGGGCTTTTCGCCGGGCGAACTGGCACCGAAACCGCCTTCCGTCGCAGAGCCGCGCACAGGGCTTACCATGGGTGAGCACTGTGAGCTGATGGCGCAAGTTTGGGATATATCGCGCGCCGATCAGGACGAATTTGCGCTGGAGAGCCACAAGAAGGCCGCAGAGGCCTATCGCTCCGGATACATGGACGATCTGGTGACACCTTTCTCCGGTGTCTTCCGCGACAATAACATTCGCAAAGATGCGACTATTGAGAAGCTCGCCACACTCAAAACGGCGTTTGAGAAGTCGGAGCGGGGTACGCTAACGGCGGCCAACTCCACGCCGCTGACCGACGGTGCGGCAGCGGTTCTGCTTGCCTCAGAAGAATGGGCCGAAAAACACGGGCTGCCTGTTCTGGCTTATTTGCGGTACTCGCAAGCCGCCGCCAATGATTTTGTCGGCGGCGACGGCTTGCTCATGGCGCCGACCATCGCCGTGTCTAATATGCTCGACCGGGCCGGGCTTAAACTTCAAGACTTCGACTTCTATGAGATCCATGAGGCCTTTGCTGCACAAGTGCTGGCGACTCTCAAGGCGTGGGACGACCCGGAGTACTGCAAGTCCAACCTTGGGCGGCCCGAGCCCCTGGGGTCCATCGATCGCTCCAAGCTCAACGTAAAGGGGTCCTCAATCGCGTTCGGACACCCATTTGCTGCGACCGGTGCGCGCATCATGGCCAATCTCGCCAAACTCTTGAGCGAGCAGGGAGGGCGCGGCCTCATCTCCATCTGCACAGCTGGCGGAATGGGTGTTGCGGCTATCATGGAGAGCAAGGACGCGGCCGAATTGCATCAAGCGGCTTGATCTTGTGTGCCCCCGATGCCAGACCCTGCGGGCCTGACACGGACCTAGGACGGGGCGGTTGCGCCAATGATCACCAACAAGGAAGCGCGCCAGCTTGAGGCGGCGAAGGGACTTGCCAGTAAGCTGGCGGGCCAACTCAATCTCAATGCCTCGCTGCGGCTTTGGGATGGCTCACTGACACCGCTTGGGGAAAACGTCACCGGCCCATTTGTCCTAAGCATCGCCGGGCCAGGCGTCATTGGTTCGTTGTTGCGCCGGCCGACACTTGACAATTTCATCCGCCACTACGTCGACAAAGGCATCGATTTCTCCGGCGGCACAATCGTTGACCTTGGCTCTCAGCTCAATCGAGGCGGGCGGTCTGTAAAGCTCAATGGCCGTGAGGCCCTTAGACTGGCCGCCACGCTTACGCCGTTTCTATTGGCGCGGAGCGACGACGCCCTCGAAGACCAGGGATTTGAAGGTGAGATTACGGGGCGCCGGCGCAAGACGGCCAACAACAAGGACTTCATCCAGTTCCATTACGATCTTTCCAACGAATTTTATGCGCTCTTTCTCGATCCCGAGATGGTCTATTCGTGTGCTTATTTCACGGATTGGCAAAACGACATCGCGCAAGCACAAGCCGACAAACTGGAAATGATCTGCCGCAAGCTGCGTTTGAAACCCGGTGAACGTCTGCTCGACATTGGCTGTGGCTGGGGCGGGCTCGTCTGTCACGCAGCCAAAGCCTACGGCGTCACGGCTCACGGCATCACGCTTTCACGAGCTCAGCTCGATTTCGCGCGCGAGAAGGTGAAGCGGCTGGGACTTGAGGACAAGGTGACGATCGAGTTGAGGGACTATTCCGCCATGAGCGGCAGTTTCGACAAAATCGCCTCCATCGGTATGTACGAACACATCGGCCTCAAGAGCATCCCTACTTATATGCAGAAAATGCGCGCGCTACTTTCCGAGGACGGGCTCTTTCTCAATCACGCTATTGCGCGTCGCGCACCGAAGAAGGGCTGGCTGAAGAAACGTTTGCGGCCCGAGCAGCGCGCGATTGCCAAGTACATCTTCCCCGGCGGTGAGCTGGATGACATAGGCCGTTCCATTGTCGCGATGGAGCGCGCGGGCTTCGAAATTCAGGATGTCGAGGCATGGCGTATGCATTATGCGCGCACATGCAAGCTTTGGTGCGAGCGGCTGACAGCCGAGCGCGAGCGCGCCATCTCTTACGTAGGCGAAGAGAAATATCGTATTTGGGTTGCTTATCTGGCCGGCGTCTCGCTGGCATTCTCGCGTGGGACGCTGCGGATCTTTCAGACCCTTGTTTCCAAGTCGGCCAAGCGCGCCCCTGCGCTCCCGCCGACGCGCGCGGACCTTTACCGCTAGCTTAAGTTTAAGTGCTCATTTGCGCGACGCCTTTTCGCGTTCGGCCTCCTCGGCCTTGAGCTCCTTCTTGGACAGCTTGCCGATTATCGTCTTTGGCAGCGCATCGCGGAACTCGATCACGGCCGGCATTTCGATCTTGGAGATGAGCGGTTTCAAATGCTCAAGGATATGTTCCTCGGCCACCTCCATCCCCTCCTTGAGTTTGACAAATGCCTTGGGGGCCTCGCCACGCTTCTCATTCTTAATACCGATGACCGTAACCTCTTCGACGGCTTCGTGCTCGTAGATGGCCTCCTCGATACGGCGGGGATAGACGTTGAAGCCGGAGCAGATGATGAGGTCCTTGATGCGGTCCTCGATATAAAAGAATCCCTCTTCGTCCATGCGCGCCACATCGCCTGTACGCAGGTATTCGCCGGCGAATTGTTCAGCCGTTTCGTCGGGCCGATTGTAATAGCCCAGCATCACCTGAGGCCCCTTGATGCAGATCTCTCCTTTCTCGCCCTGAGGCATTTCCTTAGTGGGATCAGACAAATCTCGCAGAGACAAGACCGTGCCCGGCAGCGGCAGCCCGATCGATCCCGGCTTAACAGGTCCCTCAAGTGGATTGCAGGTGGCAACCGGCGAGGTTTCCGAAAGGCCATAGCCTTCGACGACCTTACAGCCGGTTATGGCCTCAAACTGCTGTTTGACCTCAATGGGCAACGCCGCCCCGCCTGAAAGACAGAACTTTAGCGAGGAGAGATCGAAGTTTTTGATCTTGGGGTGGTTCATGATCGCATTGAACAGCGTGGGAACGCCGGGCATCACGGTGGGCTTTGACTTCGTGATGATACGCAGGGCCTCAACCAGCGAAAAGCGCGGCATGATGATGATCTCGGCAGCCTTCGCAATCCCAAAGTTCATCACGACCGTGAGCGCGAAGACATGGAAGAAGGGCAGCAATCCCAGAACGCGCTCTTCGCCCGGAACAAGCTCAGGCGCCCAGGCGGACACCTGCTGCACGTTTACATAGACGTTGGCATGGGTGAGCATCGCGCCCTTGGGCGTTCCCGTAGTTCCGCCCGTGTACTGCAACACGGCTACGTCGCTCAGGGGATCGATGGCAACGCTTTTGGGCGTGCCTTCGCCTGAAAAGAGGTCCGCTTCGAGGATGATGCGCTCGCGAACCGGCGACGTGAGCGGGCGGGCTATCTGCTTGGACTTGAAGAGCCGGAAGAGGACCGCCTTGGTTGCCGGCAGTAATGAGGCAAACGAGCAAACGATGGCTCGCGGCAGCGTACCAGATTGGAGTAAGGCGTCGACCTTCTCGAAGAGGGGCTTCAAATCAAACGTCACCATAAAGTCGGTGTCGCTGTCTTTGATTTGGTCGGCAAGCTCTCTCACCGTGTAGAGCGGGTTGAAGTTGACCACGGTGCCACCCGCCTTCAGCACCGCAAAAAAGTAAATGATGAAAGTTGGCGAGTTGGGCAGGAAGAGGCCAACCTTAGTCCCCTTGCCGACGCCGATGCGTTGCAGCGCGGCCGTGGTGCGATCGACAAGCTCTCCAATTTCCGCATAGGTCAGCTTATTGCCGAGGAAATTCGTGCACGTGAGGTTTCCGAATTTCGCGACCGTATCGTCGAGGAGAGTATAAAGCGGCGCGACAGTCAGCGGCATATGCCAGTCAACACCTTCTGGGTATTGGCTGAGCCATGGCAGCGAGGATTCGGTTCCTGCGGCCGGCGCGTTAACGTGGGCTTTGGTCGTCATGCTAAGGCTGGTCCTGAATCTCCTACTTAAGGCCAAGCGCCTTGGCGGATGTGTGCCATTCTGGGAATGGGTTCCGGAGGTAACACAGCGTTGATATCTGCAGTGATATTGAACACCCTAACAGGGGCCGTGGCCATAGCGGTAGGGCCGAGCTTCAGCTTCAAGCCCAGATCCCCTGGAAACCGCGCTTCTGAGCCTGCAAAAGTGGGGCTGAGGGCGCCGAGGTCGGCTCGGCTCGCGTATAAGAGCTGGTGCGGCCAGAACTAGTGGCACGACTGGACTCGATTGTCGTTTAAGGATATGTGACGCGACAGCTTGTTGTGGTATTGGCCTTGCGTTAGTGCACTAGTTAGGTAACGAAACGACACGGGCCCCTGGCTTGGATTTGAGCGAGGGTGGGAGAGTGATTATGGACGAAGTTGGAACGAAGATCGTCGAGATCCTGAAGAAGCACATGAAGGAGCCGCGGGACGATATTTCGCTTTCGACCCCGTTGACGGATCTCAACATTGAATCGCTCGACCTGGCGATGATCGTTTTCGACATCGAGGACACATTCAGCATCGAGATTCCCTATAACGCGAACGAAGACGTTGAGGACTTCAAGACGGTCGGTTCCGTCGTTGATCGCGTTAAGGATTTGATTGAAAAGGGTCCTGCGGCGGCTGGCGCCGATGCAGCCAAGGCCTAGCGGCCACCGTTAATAGACACCTTTCATTTGCGAGCTGCCAGAAGAGATTCGCAAGCTCGCAGTGTCAGCTTACTCAGCGGCGTCCCAGTGGCGCCCACAACCGTCAGGTTAAAGGACAACCATGGCAAAGGCGAACGGCGCACGCCGCGTCGTCGTGACGGGGACCGGCGTCATTACGCCCATCGGCCTTACCGTCGACGACTTCTGGAATTCAATGAAGGCCGGCAAGTGCGGCGTCAGTGAGCTTGGCGGGTTTCCGCTTGAAGATCTCAAAATTCTGATTGCTGCGCAGATCAAGGATTTTGATCCCAAGGCTCGGTTGCGGCACTTCCAACGCGACAAGCTCGTCATGCACGCTGACCGTTACTCATGGTTTGCGGCGGCCGCGGCCGATGAGGCGGTCAAAGAGTCAGGTCTCGAGTTCCCGATTGCCGATCCCTACCGCGCCGCATGCATCGTGGGCTCGGGCGCTGGTGGCCTCGTCACCTACGAGAATTCTTACCGCTCGCTGTTTATCGACGGGAAGCGGGCAACCCACCCGCTGACGCTGCTACGCATTATTGGATCCTCGGCAAGCGCGCATGTCGGCATCGAATTTGGCGTGAAGGGTCCGACATTCGCGACCTGCAGCGCGTGCTCGACGGCTACTCATGCCTTAGGCATCGCGCGCGACTACATTCGCAACGGCGTTGTCGATGTAGCTCTTGCGGGTGCGTCCGAGTCGGTCATTAACTACGGGACGATGAAGGCTTGGCAGGCGCTCCACGTCTTGTCCCCTGAAGGCTGCTTCCCCTTTGCCAAGAAGCGCAACGGGACGGTTCTCAGCGAGGGTGCCGGCATTTTGGTGATGGAGTCTTTGGAACATGCCAAAGAACGTGGCGCCAATATCCTGGCCGAGATCGTCGGATTCGGCATGTCGTCTGACGCCAAGGATATGGTGAACCCAGATATCGAGGGCCCAAGAGAGGCAATGCGCCTAGCTTTAGAAGACGCCGAGCTAGCGCCTTCCGACATCGAATATCTAAACGCACACGGCACCGCCACGACCATCAACGACGCCAATGAAACCAGGGCCATAAAGGCGGTCTTTGGGAACCACGCCAAGAGCCTGGCGATCTCATCGACCAAATCGATGCATGGTCACCCGCTCGGCGCTGGCGGGGGCATTGAAGCGGCGGCGTGTATTCGCGCCATTAACGAGAATTGGGTGCCGCCGACCATCGGGCTCGACGAACCCGATCCCGAGTGTGATCTTGACTACATCCCCAACGAGGGCAGGGAGCTTAACGTCAACTACGCAATGTCGAACTCCTTTGCCTTTGGCGGTCTCAACGCCGTCGTTGTGTTTGGGCCTCCTCCCGCTTGAGGCTCGCGGATCCAGCCTCAGGGCATAGGGGTGCTCGCGGCCTCGTACGCGATGGCGGATAAACTCCACAAAGGTCAAAAGCGATCGGTGAAAACCGATCCCAAACCAGATGGCAAACGACCCGCCAAGCTGGCTAAACGCCGTGTCGAGATCAGTGCGGGAAAGGCGAAGATCCGCGCCCAACTTCTCGACACTGCGACCGCTGATCGGGTCTGGCAGGCGCTTCCACTTCACTCCACGGCCCAGACGTGGGGGGAGGCTATCCATTTCGAAACGCACGTAGAAACGGGGCGCGAGCCCACCGCCCGCACGGTCGTTGAGCCCGGTGAGATCTGCTACTGGGTAGAGGATGACCGCATCATCATCGCCTTCGGTCGCACCCCCATTTCCCGCCCCGGAGAGTGCCGTCTGCCTCGCCCCTGCAACTTATGGGCCCGGGCCCTTGATGACGTCAGGGTATTGAAGGCTGTGCGTCCAGGTGAGAAAGTGTCGGTAACGGCAGCAAGCGACTGACGGCCCTAGGGAGGCGGTGATGCGGGAGATCGTGATCCAGGCAGGGAATGTCGCCATCCGTGCCCGGCTGTTGGAAACACCGACGGCGGAGCGGATTTGGGCGGCGCTACCCATCTACGCATCAGCGCGAATGTGGGGCCATGAGGTCTACTTTCAGGCTCCCGTATGCACGGATGCTGAGCCGGATGCGCGTGATGTGGTGAGCGCCGGCGAGATTGCATTTTGGCCCGACGGAGACGCGATCGCGATTGGATTTGGACCGACGCCGATGTCGAGAAGAGGCGAAATCAGGCTCGCTAGCCCCTGCAACATATGGGCCCTGGCACTGGATGACGTGAGCCGGCTGAAATCGGTGCATGCTGGCGAAGAGATAGCCGTCGTGTCTGCAAATGGCCGGGACGAAGCCGCATCGGCCAACTAGATCCTCTTTTTGCTTCCCAATTGAGTGAAAGTGGTGGGCCCGGCAGG
>CAYOPW010000005.1:55583-78070 GCA_964405975.1 uncultured Hyphomicrobium sp. | reverse complement strand
ATGGCGACCATGCTGTGCTTCGTCTTCACGGACGCCTCGATCGGGCAGCCCGCATTGCAAAAGCTCGTATCGCAAGCATCTGACCGCACGCTCAACTGCGTGACCGTAGACGGCGACACGTCGACAAGCGACACGCTACTCGCATTTGCTACCGGCGCCGCAGCAGCGCGCGGATGCCCGCATATCGCCGATGCGACAGATGAACGGCTACAGGGCTTCGCTACTGCACTGCATGACCTCCTGAAAGAGTTAGCAATTCTTGTCGCCAAGGACGGCGAGGGACTTACAAAGTTCGTCACAATTAACGTGCAAGGCGCCGAGAACGATCGCGCAGCGCGCAAAATCGCGCTAGCGATCGGAAACTCGCCATTGGTCAAGACCGCCATGGCCGGTGAGGATCCGAACTGGGGGCGCATCGTCATGGCAGTCGGCAAGGCAGGCGAGGCGGCCGACCGCGACAAGCTTGCCATCTGGTTCGGCGAAACGCTTGTCGCCAAGGATGGTGAGCGCGCGCCAGACTACGTGGAAGATACAGTCGCCCAGCACATGAAGGGCGCGGAGATTACCGTGCGCGTCGATGTCGGCATCGGCAAGGGTCGCGCCACCGTGTGGACCTGCGACCTAACGCACGGCTACATCGACATCAATGCCGACTACCGTACTTGAACGCGTGAGCCCCGCTGGGTACTTGCCACCCACCGGGAACACATTGCTCCTATCGCACCTGACTTAGGTCCCGAGTTGTACCGGGATTTTTAGGTATCGAATGCCATTGGCCTCCGCCGGGGGCAGTTTGCCCGCTCGCATGTTCACTTGGATCGACGGCATCAACAGGTCCGGGGCGGCCAGCTTGGAGTCGCGTGCCTCACGCATAGCAACAAACTCATCCTCCGACACGCCATCTTTGACGTGCACGTTACCCGCCCGCTGCTCGGCGACCGTGGTTTCCCAGGCGTAGTGATCGCGCCCGGGTGCCTTATAATCGTGGCACATGAACAAGTGCGTCTCTGGCGGCAAAGCAAGTAGCCTCCTCATCGATCTATACAATGCTCGGGCATCGCCGCCGGGGAAGTCAGCCCGCGCCGTCCCGAAGTCCGGCATAAACAGCGTATCTCCGGCAAAGACGGCGTCGGTGATCTTGTACGCAATGTCAGCCGGCGTGTGGCCCGGAGTGTGAATGACCTCGCCCTCAAGCGTACCGATCGCGAATCGCTCACCATCCTTAAATAGGTGATCGAACTCACTGCCGTCGCCAGATAGGTCTTTGGCATTGAATACAGGCCGGAAGATCTTCTGTACGTCGCGAATGTGTTCGCCGATCCCGACCTTGGCGCCGGTCTTAAGCTTGATGTAGGGCGCGCCCGACAAATGATCGGCATGCGCGTGCGTCTCCAGCACCCATTCAATCGTCAGGCCGTCCGCAGCGGCTGCGGACAGAATCGCCTCTGCGGATTTTGTCGATGCCTTGCCGCTGCGGTGGTCATAATCGAGAACCGGGTCGATGACGGCCGCACGCTTCGTTGCAGGGTCGGAGACAAGATAGCTGACCGTATTGGTCGGCTCGTCGAAAAAGGCGCGAATGATCGGCTTCGCTGTCATGGCACTCATCCTCACAATTTCTGCGGTGTGTTTGGTTGTTGACATATATATTAGCTATCACTAAATTAGCAATACCTAAATTATGGAGCGGACAAAATGCCTCGCGCCCCACGCGATCTCGTCACGTTTGAAGCAAACGCCCTTGAGGTTGCGCAAATTCTGCGCGCGCTCGCCAACGAGCGCCGCCTGATGATCCTGTGCAAGCTTGTGGAGTGGGGAGAGGCCAGCGTTACGTCTCTGGCCGAAGCGGTCGGCTTATCGCAGTCCGCACTCTCCCAGCATCTCGCCAAAATGCGCGAGGAAGGGATCGTGGCCTACCGCCGCGAAAGCCAAACGCTTTGGTATCGGGTCGCAGACCCGCGCACCGAAGTTCTGCTTGGCCACCTGCAGAAACTCTACTGTAGCGATCAGTGAAAACTAAACCGCGTGGAGACGAAATTATGAGCCTTCCCAAGGTCAGCCCCGAAAAAGCCAAGCGCCTCATTGACCAAGGCGCGACGCTAGTCGACATCCGCGGCGGTGACGAGCACGCGCGCGAATCCATTGCCGGTGCCCGTAATCGGCCGGTTGACGAGATTACAACGCTCGACGCGCATACCGCTCCCGTTGTTTTCTATTGCCGTACTGGCCAACGCACAACGGCCAACACCAAACGACTTGCCGATTCGGTCGATTGTGAAGCCTACATCCTCGAAGGCGGCATGGATGCCTGGAAACAGGCCGGCCTGCCCGTCGTCGCTGATCGAAACCAACCCATCGAAATCCAAAGGCAGGTGCAAATCGCTGCCGGTGGCCTCGTTCTTCTAGGTGCAGCGCTAGGCTACGTCGCACACCCGGCGTTCTATATCCTCTCTGCACTCATCGGCGGCGGGCTCGTATTCGCGGGCGTCAGCGGCTGGTGCGGCATGGCCAAGCTCTTCGCGCTGATGCCCTGGAACAAGCCTGCGACACCGCAAGTGAACGCCTAAGAGGACTGCTGCCTAAACAGTAAGAAGGCACTGAGGATACACGCGATGCCATTCGGCTTATTTCCAGCAGCACTTGCAGTCGGGTCCGGCGGCCTTGTCGGGATCGTTCGGGCGCTCATTGGCAGTGGCGGCATTCGGATTGACAACGGCAAGCAGCTATGCGGCATCGGGGCTCATCGATTGGCGCTTGGCATCCCTCGTGGTCGCAGGTGGCGTCGCCGGCACGATGATCGGTGCGCGCGCTAGCCCGAAGCTGTGGCAGCGCAAGGGCGTCCTGAACGGCACCTTTGCAGCCGTGGTGATCGCTGTCGGCATCTACGTCGCTGCAAGAGGAGCGCTCACGCTCGCCGCGTAATCGCAAGCGCACGCTATTGGGATCTCTAAATCGTTCCCCTCTTGCTCAAGAATGGTTTTTGGGCCGCATTGTTGATGCTGAGCCATGCCGCCGTCAGCGCATCTATGACCGACGCTCCCCAAGGCACGATGAACCACCACTCCAACGTGTCGGTCCCAATGAACCACCCTGCCCAGCCCGTAAAAATAATTGCCGTGAGCGAGCTGATCACGGCATCCCATTGCAGGGCCGCAACGACCGTCTCGCGACTCGTCACGGAGAAGAATTCGCCAACGAGCCACACCGCCGATAACAGCACCAAAAGCAGCAGCCAGCCATAAACTGCCTGAGGAATTGGCCATGCGAGAACTGGCTCGCGCAAAACCATGGCCGGCTCATAGACAACACCGCCAAAATAGGCGAGGGCCGCCAACAGATACGGGAACATCCAAATTCCCAGAATTGCCGTCTTCCGGCTACCGCTCATTCGTTGTTGGGTTTGCGCTCCAGGCTGCAACTCGCTCATGGACTTCCTCCCAGTCGACCGGACCTCGCGCGTCGCGCTGACATCATGTGCTCGCATAACGCGCGAGCATCAAACTTTTTTTTGGGGCGGTGGACAGCAGCTGTTCTTGGTCCGCGCTAGTTCTCATCGAAGGTTAGTGTACCGTATGCGAGCTGACCAGCCTTGAAGCACCGTTATCTGGCACAAGGACCAAGGCATACAAGAAACACTTAGCAGAGAGGCGAGCATTGCCCATGTTGATCGGAATTGGCCCTGATTGGCGCTTGGAGGGTTTCTTGACGCAGCTCTAGCAAGCCAAGCTGAGCCATGTCAGTCGACCTCATTCGTAGCCTAAATATGATTGCATCATTTTGCGACGCTTGCGGCCGGCTGCGGTTGCAGCAACGTCACCAACAAGACGCCGACTATGATCAAACCTGCGCCGACGTAGTGATACCACTCGATCGACTCACCCAAGATCAACCAAGCGAAAATCGCAGTGAATATCATTTGCGTATAGAGAAGCGCTCCAGCGCGCAAGGGACCGAGAATGTCGATGCTCCAATTGTAGCAGAGGTACATAAATGCGCCGCCGGGAATAGCAGCAAAGAGCAACGCCATGTAACCCGTGAGTGCCAGGTTCGCGTGCTCGCCGTTCCACACTTCCCAAAGATAAAATGGCACTGTGGCGATGGCGCCGGCACACAGGAGAACAAGAAGCAGCGGCAATCGCTCCAGCTCGAATTTGGCCCGCTTGAGAAGGACCGTATAACTAGCGAACATCATACCGCCCATAATCACAAGCAAATCTCCGAAATCCAGCTTCAAGCCAAGCAATTTCGCGATGCTTCCATCCACGGCGACAACGACTATCCCTAAGAAGGCGACGAGCGATCCGAGAATCTGCCAGCCATTCATTCGCTCGTGGATTACAAAGTGCGCAAGAACCATCGTGACGATAGGGGTCGTAGCAAAAATGATCCCGGTGTTTACGGCGCTCGTATAGCTGAGCGCAGTGAAAATCGTCCCCTGGGTGAGGCCGAGACCAAGCGCGCCGATAATGAACGCTTCCAACCACCGCTTATGAAGAAACTCCGCAATTTTGTGGCGATGATTCAAGACGAACGGCGCCAACGCGAGTGCCGATAGGAAAACGCGCCAGCAGCAAAACGTCCAAGGGGGCATCTCACCGACGCCCAGTTTAACGGCGACGAAAACGGCTCCCGCAAGGGCCCAAGTGAGTAGGCCGGCGGCGTACCCAACCGCCTCTGAATCGCCCGAGACGCGTCCTTTGTCGGCACTCGCATGTGAGATGGACCAATGGTATGCAGCCATCCCCTATCCCTCCGTCACAACATCAACCGATCAGGTTCTTCCAAAACGTGGCGATACTGTCTGTAAACAGCACCGCTTTGCCATTCGTGTTCGTCAGCAAAAATGTAATGACGGCAACCGTCGCGATGGGGAAAACAATGCGTTGCAGCAGCGAAACGAACCAACCAAACACCTTTCTCTTCCGTTGCCACAAGTTGTCCTTGAGGATCGATAGTCCAATCATGAGGCTCACTGCGGCGTAGGTCATCATGAAGATCTTGTCAGACAATGTGGCCTGATCGGAATCCACCTTGGGCAACGCGAGATAGAGCGCGATTGACGACAGCAGCGCAGTCACCTGTATTGCCATAATGGAATCGAAGCGTTCGTGCGGCAGGTATACCGAGAAATATGTGACAAGCAGAATAAACGCGAGCGGCACAACGACCCGTAGGTAGTAGTCGACAGCGATGCGTTTAACGACCCACGTGGCGTTGAACTTGTAGAAAGGAACGATGCGTCTTTTGCTCAGAGAGGCGCCTATTGTGGGAATGATGTCCTGATCAGAACCGACATATTGTTCGACCAGATGCCAACCGTCTGAAGCAACATCCGACTGGCGCGTGTTTTGGGCTGACGGCTGAATGAGGAACGATTGCTCGGCGCTCGTTGGCTGGAAGGATACTGACAGGCGCTGGGTGTCGAAAGGATAGCTACCCAGGTCGGGTTCAAACACGAACTTGCCAGACACCTTGTAAAGTTTGACGCCGGCTGGGAAGTCAGACGCCCCAAGACCATTGTGAATTTCCCGCACGCTGACCAAACGGCCTTCGCCAGCTTGCGATCTGTAGGCGTTTGTAAATTCGATATTCGTGATGTCGATACGATCGTCCGTGCTTTTCATCGACAAATAGAACTCGGCGTCAAAGCTCCTGTCGTTGGTGTTGATACGCGAAAGGTTGATGAGATCGATTGACGTGTAAACCGTCGGGCTGCGTTGAAGCGTACCGTTAATGCGGCGGTATTGGATAGGCGAGAGGATGGGGGCGTCATCACCGGTCGCCTTGCTCAAAATGAGCGTGTCATCTGCCGACGTTCGATCAGTGGTGAAGGCCCAGTCCTGCCAGAGTCCCTTCAATACGTGGCGGCCTTCGACAAAGTTGCGCAGCCTCGCCCCAACGTGACGGTGCAGCTCAGCGACATCTGCCGTATCGGGAGCGGACTGCGCCGATTCGATGACGAGTTGCAGCATGTCCCGGTATTGCGTACCCCGTCCGACGGCACGGCGATTGGCCCCGTCAAAGAGCTGTCGTGGCGGCGCATCCGGCCGCGCATCACAGGTTCCCGACGCCCAGCCCGGCGCATCATCATTGCGGATGTCATCGAACACCCAGGTGTCCTGACGGGAGCGCCAAATTCTCTGCCTGAGGCGCTCGCTGTAAACGTTGGGAACACCTTCACGTGCAATTTGCGACAACGTACCGCCGTAACCTTTGGGCCCGAGCCGGTTTGTGATGCTCGATATGCGACCCAAAAGCACAAACACAGGAGCGTCGACGCCAGCCTCGGCGAGCTGGTTCAGGAGTGTTGCGCTCGGTCCGCTGTGAATCGACAACAATATGAGATCGGGATCCTGGCGCTTGATCTCCTCGACGACGGGCGCGCTGGCTTCCGGATCGAGTTTGTAGTCGCGCACAGGAACCTGATAGCTACCGACGAGCGAAGGGCCGCCAGGGATTTCCGCCACGCCATCACCAAGTGCGAAGCTGTAAAGATCATCGTCGAGACCGACGAACACAGGCCGGCTGTAACCGCCCTCAGCGATAATTTTTCTAACAACCTCCAATTCATTGCGCACCGAACTGGCCATCGTGAAAACGTTCTGGTAGTCGCGAAAAATGTTGTCGAGCGACATTTCGGTGATGAAAGGGATCCCCTTGTCTCGAATCTCGGGTCCCAGCGCGTTGAACACGGCGCGGCCACGCGTCGAGCTTGGAACGCCAATCATCGCCATCATGTTTGGATCATTGATGGCTTTCTTAACGTTTGCGATAGTCGTTTCGGCCTTTTCGAAATCGTCAAAAAACGTCAGATCAACTTGGCGGCCGCCAACTCCACCGCTGTTGTTCACTTGATCAGCTAGCTTCGTGGTGAAGTATTTGATTGCCGTGACAAGCCCGGGAGTAAAACAGCGGTTACCATCGGAGCTGACAAAGATTCCCACATCAAGCGGTTTGGCATCGGGTGCTGGAGATTGGGCCGCCGCACGTTCAAACGAGAGATCAAGCGCGGTTGCTGTAGCTGTGATGAAAACGGTCGCAATTATAGCATGTGCCCAAGATGCGAATCTGTTCGCTATCGCCTCGCGCGGTTGCCGTGCTTTCCTCCAGATCCGCCCCATACTCATCCGCCCCCAAAGAGATCTCGTGGGTCGTTCTTAGATGTTTCCACGCCCCGGATGGGTGCAGCAACACCACGTCAATGTGCGAAAGATCGAGATTCCCGAGCAAGCTCCGATGCAGTTGAATAGTTGGGCTCGGCTATCGCACAAACGCAACCACACGTGCGGGCGCGCCGGAGCCCCCCTCTAGCTTTGTTGGAAGGGCTAGGACCCAGGCGCCGGTAGGCGGCAGCTTGTCGAGGTTTGTCAGATTTTCCAACCCCGCAACGTTGGCCGCTCCTGTAAGTTGGTGCACAAGAAATTTGCGTGAGGGTCCATTGTCGATGCTCGCCGTATCGACGCCGAGCACGCTAGCACCGCGTTCAACAAGCAACTCTGCTGCTTCCGCGCCATAGGACGGAAAATGAAGGTTGCTGGCGTCCCCCGGTGTATCATCGCCCAAATAAGCAAGCTTGTCGGGCCAACGGCTGCTCCAACCCGTGCGCAAGAGCACAATGGCGCCGGCGGCAACTTTACCGTGCGCTGCCTCCCATGCAGTCACATCCTCCACCTTGAGCGTGTAGTCTGGATCCTTTGCCGTCTTGGCAGAAACGTCGATCACTACTGCCGGCCCGATGAGCCGCGTCAGTGGAATCTGATCGGCCTTCCAGCCCTGCTCCGCGAAATGAAAGGGTGCATCAAGGTGCGTGCCGCCGTGCTCGACCGAGCAGAACTTGTAGGCTGCATAGAAAAAACCCTCTGGCCCTTTAGTTGGACCCTTGTACAGCTCAGTCAGCTTGAAGCCGTCGGTCTCGGTCGGCCAGAAGATGGTGTCTACACCGAGAGCATGTGTGAGGTCGATCATTTCTGCCTCGGCAATGTCGAGGCCTTGTGCCTGAGGCGATGTGACAGGCGCCATGGAAAATGCAGCAAAGAGCGCGGACATGAACAGCAAGTTGCGACTGGAATACATTGCGGGCTCCCCGGAGAAATGAGAGTTACTTGCACCTATGCTCGCCGAGCAAGGGCCACGTGGCAAGCACCCCGCTGATTGAGTTGGCGGGCGCGTGCACGACGTTTTCACTACACACACGGCGAAACTCCGGCTATGCCCCGCGCATGAGCCGAAAGATCCTTCTCGTAGCCGCCGCCGCGCTTGTCGATCACGATAACCGCGTCTTGATCACCCGCCGCCCGGACGGCAAATCCATGCCCGGGCTGTGGGAGTTCCCTGGCGGCAAGGTGGAGTCCACCGAGACGCCCGAGGTCGCACTCCGCCGTGAGCTGTTTGAGGAACTTGGCATCGACGTATGCGAGACGTGCCTTTCACCGTTTACGTTCGCAAGTCACGCCTACGATACGTTTCACCTTCTGATGCCACTTTATCTTTGCCGGCAGTGGGACGGAACGATCGCCGCACGCGAGAACCAGGAAATCGCATGGGTCCGCGCGGCGCGGTTAACGCGTTATCCCATGCCGCCCGCAGATGAGCCGCTGATCGCTCCGCTGCGTGATTTGTTGGGATAGCAGGCGCTACTCGGGGACTTTGCGCTCTGGAACGCCCAGCGCATCAGCAAGACGCGTCTTCGCAGAGCCCGGCCGCAACGGCTTGGGCTGGCTTTCGTCGGGAGCCCAGGCGGTCAACGTGAGGATCTCGAAGGTTGCCGGCACGCGTCCATCGGATTGCGCAAAGCGCTCAGCGTAAACTTCCGCAGCGCGCATGAGCAGTCCCCGCGTAACAGGAGTCCGCCGGCGCTGCTTCAGCATGTTGCTTGCACCCATAGCCTTGAGTTCCTGCATGAGTGACAGGGGTGAAGCATAGCTCACCGTAACAGTTTCAGAATCGACGACGGGAAGCGCATAGCCGGCGCGCTGCAAGAGCGCGCCCATGTCGCGCACATCCGCGAACGGCGCAACGCGCGGAGAAACGCCGCCCGTGATCTCCGCCTCGGCGGCAAGCCAAGCTTCGCGTAATTCTCTTAGCGTTTCCCCGCCAAGCACGGCTGCAAGCAGGAGTCCGTCCGGCTTTAGGGCGCGGCGGATCTGCACTAGGGCGCCTGGCAGATCGTTGACCAAATGCAGCGCAAGGCCCGAAACCACCAGATCAAGGGCGCCGGAAGCAAACGGTAATGCCTCCTCGTCCGCCATGACCCGCGGCGTATCGCAGCGCGCAAGCAGAGCTTGTGATCGTTCAATGTTGATGATGCGCTCAATACCGGCAATACCGCGAATCCGCCGGCTGATAAGACCGTGATAAGCGCCAAGATTGGCGGCAAGCGGAAATGTACGCTGGATAAATGCAAGCCGCTCGGCGATATCGTCAGCGACACGGCGGAGTAGAAAGTCGTGCTCTGCTGCTGTTGAGGCAATGCGATTGTGACGACGCACAATCAGACTGCGTTCAAAAATTGGAGTCGGCTTGTCGGACGGCAAGGGTTATTATCCATTTGGTCGGGTCTCGCGACGGCTCGGCATGCAAGCTAGCATGGAGCGGCATTGCAATCGCTACCGGTGTGCACGCTTTAGGTGGAACTTGCCTCGTGAAGGCGCCAATCTCGTGAACGGTGCTGTTTACCTGCGCCGCGCGGCCGCTGCACTTGCAGACCTCATCATGCCGCCGCTCTGCCTGGCATGCCACGCGCCGGTTGCCACTTACGATGCGCTGTGTCCAAATTGCTGGGCAAAGATTGACTTCATTCGTCCGCCTTTGTGCGACCGGCTCGGTCTCCCGATGCCCTATGATACCGGTGGCACGATGATCTCCGCCGCAGCGGCAGCCGATCCACCTGACTACGATCGCGCTCGCGCAGTTGCCCGTTTCGAGGGGGTCATGCGCCAGCTTGTACACGATCTAAAGTTTCGCGACCGTCATGACGCAAGGCGCCTGCTGGGACGCTGGCTGACCGAAACTGGTGCAAATCTATTGTCCGATGCAGACGCCATCGTCCCCGTGCCCCTACCCCGAGGCCGCCTCCTTCGCCGGCGCTTCAATCAGTCCGCGATCCTGGGCCTGGAGGTCGCGCGGCTTGCATGCATCGGGTTTTTGCCGATGGCGCTTGTTCGCACCCGCAAAACAAAGCCCCAGGTGGGTCTCACGCGCGCCCAGCGCCGCAAGAACGTTGCAGGAGCATTCGCCGTGCCGCCCGAGCGACTGGCGCGCATCGCAGGAGCAAATCTGGTGCTCGTCGACGATGTGATTACCACCGGGGCCACGATTGGCGCCTGCGCGCGTGCGCTAAAACGTGCAGGCGCATCACGTGTAGATGCCCTGGCGCTTGCCCTGGTCACCGATAGCACCCAAGTCACACCTTAAGGTTTTCAGTCAGTTTGCCGCCTTGATCGCCTTTGCGTCGATTCAACTACCGACTAGACTGGGGCCGGGTGACTCGGCACCCGTTAACCTACTGCATGCGAACCTATGGCGAAAATCACCGTCTACACCGCAAGGCTTTGCCCCTACTGCCATATGGCCAAGGAGCTATTGCGTAAGAAGGGTTGGGTTTTTGAGGAGATCGACGTCAGCGGCTGCAATGAGTTGCGCGCCGAGGTTTGCGAAAAGGCCGGCGGCCGGCTGACCGTGCCACAAATTTGGATCGACGAGCAGCATATTGGCGGGTGCAACGAACTCTACACACTCGATCGTGAAGGCAAGCTCGAGCGACTCATCACCGCCTAAACGGCAAATCCAAATCGCGAAGAGGTAGCTGCCCATGACAAGTCCGCACGCACCGCGCTCGTTTCGCGTTGGTCTGGTGCAGATGTGCTCGGGCCGTGATGTTGGGCGAAATGTCGCCGCCGCCTCCGACCTCATCCGCAGAGCGGCCCAGCGCGGCGCAGACTATATTCAAACGCCAGAAATGACGACGTTCATGGAGATTGATCGCGCGCGACTTCTGGCCGCCGCCCGTCCTGAAAAAGAGCACCCCGCACTCGAACACTTTTGTGATCTTACGCGCGGATTGAACGTGTGGCTTCACATCGGGTCGATGCCCATCCTGCTCGACAATGGAAAGGTTGCCAATAGATCGCTGCTGATTTCGCCGGAAGGGCGGATAACGGCTCGCTACGACAAGATCCACATGTTCGATGTCGATCTCGGCGGCGGTGAAAGTTATCTTGAAAGCGCCAACTACGAGCCCGGCCGGCACGGTGTCATCGCGGATCTGCCATGGGGACCTATTGGGCTCACCATCTGCTACGATTTGCGCTTTCCGCATCTTTATCGCGCGCTTGCCAAGGCGGGTGCCAAGTTTCTAGCCATCCCATCGGCCTTTACCGTTCCGACGGGAACCGCGCACTGGCACACGCTTTTGCGCGCGCGCGCGATCGAGGCGCAGGCCTACGTGTTCGCCGCAGCGCAGGGCGGCAGCCATGAGCACGGCCGCGAAACATTTGGCCATAGCCTAGTCGTATCGCCGTGGGGTGAAATTTTGGGCGAAGGCGATGTTCACCCGGCAGTCGTCACCGCCGATATAGACTTGCAGCTCTTGGAGGACGTGCGCACGCGCGTTCCTTCTCTTCAGCATGACCGACCATTTGAGGTCGTTAATGCCGCAAATTGAGGCTGCGAGCTTAGCTAACCTCAGCCAAGTAGTAGTTATCGCGCAGATAGCATCGCCCGACACGCCACTCGATCGGGCGCCCGTCGATTGCGAAAACGACGCAATCTAGCTTCAGCAGAGGCGTGCCCTCCGCGACCTTCAAATCTTCAGCGACATCAGCCGAAGCCATCGTCACCGAAACTTTCTCTTCGGCACGCGTGAGCAAGACTCCATATTTGTGGGCAAGCACCACAATGCTGGGGGAAATTGCCGCTTCCTGCGTCAGACCGGCAAACCTTGACTGCGGAATCGTCGACTCCTCGACCATAAAGGGCGTGCCATTGTTGGTGCGGACGCGGTTGATGCGGAAAACTGGCTCGCCGGTACGCAGTTGTAACATCCGCGCTTCATCCTCATTCGAGGCTGCCGAGACGAGCTCACACCGCTGAATATCGCCGCTGATGCGCACGCCTTCCGAGTTACGAATATTACTGAAGCGAATGGCGCATTCGTCGGAGGTTTGGTCGATGACAAAGGTCCCGCGGCCCTGCCGACGCGAAATAAGCCGCTCGCCTTCCATCTCGTCGAGGGCTTTGCGCACGGTCCCGACACTGATTCCGAGCTCGCGCGAAAGTTCAATCTCATTCGGAATTGCAGCGGCTGGCTTCCAAGTCCCGCCAACAATTCTCTGAACCAACATGTCCTTTACTTGCAAGTAGAGGGGGCGAGTCGAAAAACGTCCTACCGCTGTCATCTTGAGGCCCTCAAGCGTTGAGGCATATTCTGCCTGGACAAAAATCACTCAGAAGCTGGACGACACGTAACCCCGCAGACGCCCACAAGATATAAACTATATAGTTGGCAAGTTATTATAGGTCATTCCTGTCGCCAACTTGATATATCAAAGAAGAGCACAAGAACATTGAACGTGACAGTAGCACGGAATGCTTGGAGCTAGCCGCCCTTATCCACCATTATTTTATCCCTTTAACTGCAAACTGCGACATGCAAGCACGAGCGTGTGTTCGACCGGCTTCATCAAATGAAGGCCGCTGAAATTCAGCCGCGCTGTGAACCATCTGGCACACAAACCGTCCGCGTCAAGAAGGTTGTTTGCTGGGGCTCATCCACCCGAAACAGAGCCAAGGGCGCGCTTTCTGAACTACGTCCGTATACAGACCATATTAGCCGAGATCGCTATTTTCTTGCTTTTTATAGAGGTTATCGGAACAGAGTCCCGCATCATCCGACGTCGGATCTTATGCCCAGCGCATTGATTATCAGCCGTGAGTGAAATCAGTTTTTCCCTCTTGAGGGCAGCGCTGCCAAGTTGCCTTCGGGTGAAGCAGCCCTTTAGCATTCGTGCCGGCACTGTTTTAAGCCGCTCACCTGGCGACGGCGTGGCCTCACTGCTTTTGCTAGCCGCGACTGGGATAACCACAATACGCGCCGGCTCCATGCCTAGGATGATAGACCTTGCGAGGCTGCCCCTTGCCGGTGCAAACATCTGGCTCGTGGATCGCCCTTGCATCTCAGCCCGTCACCGGAGAAAGAACAACAATGGACTTGCGAACGGCCGAAGCCCGTTCTTCAGGCGCTGAAGCCGATGACAGTTTGCGCCACGACTGGACGCGCGCGGAGGCCGCGGCTCTCTATGACGCCCCCTTCAACGATCTTTTGTTTTTGGCTCATTCAGTGCACCGCCGTCACTTCGAGCCCAATACAATCCAGAAGAGCCAGCTCCTGAGCATTAAGACCGGAGGATGCCCTGAGGACTGCGGCTATTGCAGTCAATCCGCGCATCATGCTACCGGCCTTGCCGCCTCAAAGCTCATGGAGGTCGAGCAGGTCTTGAGTGAAGCGCGCAAGGCGCGCGCGGCAGGCTCCACCAGGTATTGCATGGGCGCAGCCTGGCGCTCGCCTAAAGGCCGCGACATGGACGCATTATGCGCCATGGTCAAAGGCGTAAAGGCGCTCGGCCTGGAAACCTGCATGACGCTTGGCTTACTGTCTGATGACGATGTTGGAAAACTCAAAGCCGCCGGGCTCGACTACTACAACCACAATATCGATACGTCCGAGCGCTACTATAGCGAGATCATTACGACGCGGACCTTCGCCGATAGGCTCGACACGCTGGACCGTGTACGCGAGGCGGGCATCAAAGTCTGCACAGGCGGCATTATCGGCATGGGCGAGGCTCCGGAGGACCGCGTCGACATGCTGGTGACGTTGGCCAACCTGCCCCAGCATCCTGAGAGCGTGCCCATCAATATGCTGATTGCCATCTCGGGGACGCCGCTCCAGGACACAAAAACGGTCGATCCCATCTCGTTTGTGCGCACGATCGCATTGGCCCGCATCATGATGCCGAAGTCCTACGTGCGCCTGTCGGCTGGCCGCACGGAAATGAGCGACGAGACTCAGGCCCTGTGCTTCTTTGCTGGCGCCAATTCAATATTTGCCGGCGAGACGCTACTGACGGCTGATAACCCCAGCGAAGACTCTGACGCAGTGCTCTTCGCAAAACTCGGCCTAAAGCCACTCGAAACGAAACCGCGCTCAGGCGCGCGGGCCAATGCACAAGACACATGAACGTGCGCTCCAGGCGCTGGCACGACGCGGCCGTCATCGCGCGTTGCAGCCGCGGGCGGGGGCAGACTTCGCCTCGAACGATTATTTGGGGCTTGCGTCAGCTCCAGAGCTGATTGACGCGGCACGCGCTGCACTTGAACGCGGCGTGAGTGTCGGTGCCGGCGGTTCGCGACTGTTGCGCGGCAACGACCGTGAGCATGAAGCGCTCGAAACAGAAGCCGCGGCCTTTTTTCAAGCCGAAAGTGCGCTGTTCTTCGGCAGCGGTTTTATTGCCAATTTTGCGCTCTTCTCAACGTTACCCCAGAGGGGAGATCTAATCGTTCACGATGCACTGATTCACGCGAGCGTCCATGACGGTATGCGCTCCAGTAAGGCGGAGCGTGCCGAGGCGCACCACAACGATGCGGCCTCTTTTGAGGACGCCATCAAGGATTGGCGAGCGGCTGGCGGTACAGGCACGCCTTGGATAGCGGTTGAGAGCCTTTACAGCATGGATGGCGACCGTGCTCCGCTCGGCGAGTTGATCGAGATAGCCGAGCGGCACAGCGGTATCCTCGTTATCGACGAAGCGCATGCGACCGGGGTTCTCGGACCGGAAGGGCGCGGACTCAGCGCAGGGCTGGAGGGCCGCGCCGACGTGATTGCACTCCACACCTGCGGAAAGGCTCTCGGTGTGATGGGTGCGCTGGTTTTGGGACCGCAGGTGCTATGTGACTATCTCGTCAATCGTTGCCGACCCTTTATCTACGCAACCGCGCCGTCACCACTAATGACGGCGCTGGTACGCGCGTCCCTCATGATCTGCCGATTCGATAGCAGCCGGCGTGAGCGTTTACAAAAGCTCGTAGTATTTGCAGCTGAGCAACTTTCTGCGCAGTGCGGTCTCGCCCCGTCCGGCTCGCAAATCCAGCCCGTCATTGTTGGCGCAAACGAACGCGCAAGCCGTCTCGCTTCGGCCATGCAAGCGCGTGGTTTTGATATTCGCGCCATACGCCCGCCCACTGTGCCAGAAGGCACCGCACGATTACGTGTCTCGGTGACGCTAAACGTTACCGAGGAGCGCGTAGCGGCCATGGCGGCAGCCTTGGCTGAAGAACAAGCGAGGCTGGCACCATGACGCCGCGCTTCGTCGTCACCGGTACCGGCACCGGCATTGGCAAAACGGTCTTTGCTGCCGCACTCGTACATGCCCTCGACGGCGTCTATTGGAAGCCGGTTCAAGCAGGCTTAACCGGCGAGACAGATTCAGAAGCAATACAGCGCTTGTCTGGACTGTCCCACGATCGCATCCTGCCCGAAACATACAAACTCCCGATACCGGCTTCGCCACACGTGGCCGCTAAGCGCGATGGGATCGAGATCGATGTCGATGGACTTGTTCTGCCGGATACGCATCTGCCCCTCATAATCGAAGGAGCTGGCGGGGTCATGGTGCCTCTGACGCGCCACGTTTTGCAGATCGACTTATTCGCCTTTTGGGGGGCGCCTGTAATCTTGTGCGCGTCGACAAAGCTCGGCACTATCAATCACAGTTTGCTATCGATCGAGGCATTGAGACGCCGCTCTGTTCCCTTCCTTGGGATTGTATTTGTCGGGGAGGAGAACGCAGAATCTGAGCGCGCCATCGTTGAAATGGGTCAGGCACCTTGCCTCGGCCGGCTCCCCCATCTCGATCCACTTAACGCCGCAACTTTGCACGCGGCCTTCGGCAACCACTTCCGCCGCGCCGATTTTGTCGTGGAGATGCCATCATGACCGAGCGCGATTCGTCGCCTATCTGGCATCCCTTCACGCAACACGCGCTCCAGCCGGAAATGATAGAGATTGCGCGCGGTGAAGGCGCATGGCTCGAAACGCCGGGCGGCAATCGCATCCTCGACGCGATTTCGTCCTGGTGGGTGGTGACGCACGGCCACCGCTATCCGCCCATCGTCGCCGCGATAAAGGAGCAGACCGCGCGCCTTGATCAAGTAATCTTTGCAGGCTTCACGCATGAGCCCGCGGAACGCCTCGCCCGCGACCTCATCGATCTTGCGCCGCGGGGCCTTTCTCACGTCTTTTTCTCCGACAGCGGCTCCACGTCGGTGGAGGTGGCGCTCAAGATGGCGCTCGGTTACTGGCGCAACATCGGCGAGCCGCGTCATCGCATCTTGGCGCTGGAGCACGCCTATCATGGCGATACAATTGGCGGCATGTCGGCAAGCGCGCGCAGTCTATTCAACGCCCCCTATGCACCATTGTTGTTCGAGGTCGGGCGGCTCCCTTTTCCTTCCGCAGGACATACGCAAGACACCATCGACGTCCTCGACGCCGTATGCGCAGAGGGCTCGGTCGCCGCGCTCATCGTTGAACCGCTCATACTCGGCGCAGGGGGCATGCTCACGTATCCAATGCACGTTCTGACCGAGATGAAGCGCGTATGCGAAGCCTATGGCGTGCTTTTCATCGCCGACGAAGTCATGACGGGCTGGGGCCGGACAGGCACGCTGTTTGCCTGCGAGCGGGCAAGCATAGAGCCCGATATTATGTGCCTCGCCAAAGGACTGACGGGCGGATCAGTGCCGCTTGCCGTCACGCTGTGCCGGCAAAAGATTTTCGACGCGCATCACTCAACCGATCGCACCAAGACCTTCTTTCATTCCAGCTCGTATACGGCGAACCCCATCGCCTGCGCGGCCGCAGCGGCGAACCTTGACGTATGGAAGAGGGAGCCCGTTGCAGAACGCATCGTCAACCTCACGCAGCGCCAGACCCAACACCGGGCAGCCTTGCGCGCCGATACGCGCTTTAAGAACGTTCGCCAGCTCGGCACCATCACTGCATTTGATCTGAAAGCACCTGATGCTGGCTATCTGGCCGCCGTCGGCCCAAAGCTCTACACCTTCTTCTTAGAGCGAAATGTTTTGCTGCGCCCGCTTGGCAATACGATCTACGTCATGCCGCCCTACTGCATCACGGAGGCGGAGTTGGACCAGGTCTATGACGTCATCAGCGCTGCCGCCGACTCCCTTGATCGCTGGGCTGCGCCGTGAGCGACCGTCCGATGAGCTGCGAAATTATCGGTCTTGGACACTACGCGCCGGAGCGGCGCGTTGGAAACGGCGAGATTGAGCAACGTCTGGGACTGGAGTCTGGCTGGATTGAACGCCGCACCGGCATCAGGGAACGCCGGTATGCGGCACGCAACGAAGCCCTTACCGACATCGCGGCAAAGGCTGGCGACATGGCCCTGGAAATGGCCGGCATCGACCGCTCAAGCGTCGCCCTGACGTTGCTCGCCACCAGCACGCCCGACCATCTCCTGCCACCGTCCGCTCCATTGCTCGCTCATCGACTTGGACTCATGAACTCCGGCGGCATCGACATGGCAGGCGCGTGCGCCGGTTTCCTCTACGCGCTGACGCTGGCCGACGCTTTCGTGCGCACCCAGCGCGCAGCCGTGCTCGTTGTCGGCGCCAACATTCTCTCGCGCCGCATCAATGCCGATGACGCGGGCACGTCTGCGCTATTTGCCGATGCAGCGGGTGCCGCCGTGCTCGCGCCCACGAACCGGCCGAACGCGGGCGTCCTCGGCACAAAACTTTCCGCCGACGGCAGCGGCTACGATCTCATTAAGATCCCGGCTGGCGGAAGCCGCCGCCCCTTCGCGCCCGATACGGCGGGTGAGACGCTGATGGTGATGTCTGACGGCAAAGCCGTGTTCGCGAAGGCTGTCGATATGATGGTGAGCACATCGCGCAAAGCGCTTGCCCGCGCCGAACTCAAGATCGCCAACATTGACCGCTTCGTGCCGCACCAAGCCAATGCGCGCCTCATCGCGGCCGTCGCGCATCAGCTCAATGTGCCTGAGAGCAAACTCGTCTCAACGATTGCTGACCACGGCAACAGCTCGGCTGCGACGATCCCCCTTTCCCTCTCGCTCTCAGCCCAGCAGAAGAAACTCGCACGCGGCGAGCGCCTGCTGATGTGCGCAGCGGGCGCCGGGTTCACCGGCGGCGCTGTTGTGTTTGGAGTCTAGGTCAGGTGCGCCCGCTCACCCACCCATCCTCTTGTCATCCCGGACGTGCAACGGCACAGCCGGGCACCTCACCACAACGTCATCCCCGCGCAGGCGGGGATCCAGTCACATTTCCCCAGGTGGGCGGTCGATTTTCAGAAATTCGTCGATGCGTAGTCGAAGACGGTGTGCTCATGACAAACGTTGCTCTTGAGGCTCCGTGACCTGGGTTCCCGCCGTCCATGCGAAGCATGGCTCCGCCATGACGCGGGAATGACGCAAGATGGAGAGGGGCGCACTTGCTTGCGCAAGGGGGCAATTGGTGCATTTGACGGGGCAAGCCGCCTCGATGCACTTTGCCCACCCGCCGCCCGCCTCGCCCTCTGGCGAAGGCGCAATGCAACGCGCTAGCAGGAACCTCCATGGCCGGCCTTGCCCGCTCCCTCGATCGCGCCAAAGACCGTTACGACGTCATCGTCGTCGGCTCCGGCTATGGCGGCGGCGTTGCCGCTTCAAGGCTTGCGCGTGCGGGAAAGCGCGTTGCTGTTTTGGAGCGCGGCCGAGAGGTTCTCACAGGACAATTCCCTGCGCGCTTCTCTGACTTGAAAAACGAGATGCAGGTTACCGGTAAGAACATGAAGACCGGACCTTCCTCGGCAATCTACGACGTGCGTTTAGGCGCGGACATGCACGTGCTCGTGGGGTGCGGACTTGGCGGAGGCTCGCTTGTGAATGCCGGCGTTGCGCTGAGACCGGACAAGCGCGTGTTTGCCGACGAGGTGTGGCCAGGCCAGATTGCCCAGGACGGCCTTCTCGATGAAGGCTACGCCCGCGCCGACCGCTGGTTGCGGCCGCAAAGCGACCCCAAGGCGCACGAGCTTACGAAGTTCAAGGCCTTGGAAGCGTCGGGCAAAGCGATCAACTCAGCGCCGATCGCGCCGCGCATTACGGTGAGCTTTGAAGAGAATACCAATTCAGCCGGCATTACCCAGCCAGCCTGCACGCGGTGCGGCGACTGCTGCGGGGGCTGCAACGTCGGCGCCAAGAACTCCGTGGCACTGACCTACCTTCCGGATGCGGCACGCCACGGCGCAGAGCTGTTCACACACGCAGCCGTGCGCCACGTCTCCAAGGCCGATGATGGGAGCTGGCAGGTGCACGTTCAGCGCATGGACGCCGACGGTTCCGCACAGAAAAACATTGTGATGAGCGCAGCCATGGTTGTGCTGGGCGCAGGAACGCTGGGATCGACGGAGATTCTTTTGCGTTCGCGCGAGCACGGCCTTGCGCTCTCGGACCGGCTGGGCCAGCGCTTTTCTGCCAACGGCGACATCATTGCTTTTGGATATGGCGCAAAGATTCCCGTCGATGCGGTGGGCATTGGTTATCCGCCAAAGATCGCGGGCGTTGAGATTGGCGCAGCCGTTTCAGGCCAAATCGAGATTGACGACGAGAACGAGCTTGCCAATGAGCTACGCGTGCAAGAAGGCGTGCTGCCGTCGGCTCTGGCGCCGGTTCTGCCCGTGTTGTTCATACCGAACGGCCGCCTGCTCGGGGCATTGCAGAGCCTGATCAAGGGTGTCTACGAAGGCCCCTTTTCCAAGTTGCAAACATTCTTCGCGGTTTCGCATGACAGCGCGTCCGGCCGTTTCGTCCTTGAAGATGACCGGCTCTCGCTCGTTTGGCCCACTGCAAAGGACGAGCCCGTTTACGAACGGCTCGATGCAATTCTATCGGCGATCGTCACCGAAGCGGGCGGCTCCTATGTCAAAAACCCGCTTGCCGGGACTGTCATGGGTCATCAACCGGCCACCGCACATCCATTGGGTGGCGCAGGGTTAGGACGCGAGCGCAACGATGGCGTCGTCAATCACAAAGGACAGGTTTTTGATGCAAGTGCCGGCGCAGGATCGACCGCCGTGCACGAGGGTCTCTACGTCGTCGACGGCGCTGTGATGCCGCGCTCTCTTGGAGTCAATCCGCTTTTCACAATCACCGCGCTCGCCGAGCGTGCGCTGTTGCATATGGCGCAGGACTACGGGTTGCGTTTTGACGATGCGGCCGTGAGGGGAAGCGTTGCAACTCCCGCAAATCCCAGTGCTTATATTGCACGATAACATCTGCGTGGCCTTGTGTTCTGGAACCGGTTGTGCACGTCAAACTCGTCGAAGACGACCCCTTGCAACGCAACATTATCGTCGCGGCGACACTATTCAGACACTTGATTCAGACACTGGGCGCCAAAATTTGTGTCCCAATTGCAAGGCTGCGCCGTCCTGATGACCGCCCAATTTGTTTGGTTGCTGACAATCGGGGGGCAGATGCGGCATATTTTGCGTTCGTTGAATGGGGCAGAACCTGCGGAGGGGCGGACATCTTGAAGGAAATGACCAAAGTCCTGTTGGTCTTCGCTCTCGCCTGGACCATGTGCCCGCGGGCGGTCTTCGCTGGGCCGACGCTGGTGTTCAACATGGAGAATGGCCACGTCCTCTATGCCGATGATCCCGACGTTCCCTGGTATCCCGCTTCACTCACCAAGATGATGACGGCCTACCTCGCGTTCGAAGCTGTGCGCAATGAACAGGCAAAGATGGGAACCAGAGTCATCATCTCGAAAGCGGCGCGAAGACAGCCGCCCACAAAATTGGGCCTAGCCGTCGGCAAGTCCATCCCGCTTGAGGAAGCTCTGCGCGCGATAATCATCAAGTCGGCCAACGACGTTTCGGTGGCGGTCGCCGAAACGATAAGTGGCAGCGAACAAGCATTCGTCAAACAGATGAATCGAAAGGCGGCTGAACTCGGGATGATGAACACGCACTTCGTCAACCCGCACGGTTTGCCTGCGATAAAGCAAGTCACGACTGCGCGCGACATGGCCCTGCTTGCCCAGGCGCTACTGCGCGATTTTCCTGAACACGCGCCGCTGTACGCCCAAGTTGAAGCAAAAGTCGGCAAGCGTGTCTTGCACACACACAACGCCATCATCGTCACATATCCCGGCGGTGACGGCATCAAGACGGGCTACACTTGCGCGTCCGGCTATAATCTTGTCGCCAGCGCAACACGCAACGGGAGCAAGGTCATCGCCGTCATATTGGGGGAAAAATCCGGCGCAGCGCGTACAGTGAGAGCGACAGCGCTGTTGGAGCACGGGTTCAAATATCTGGACTGGAAGGCACTGTTTCCGACGCCGCGCGTCGAAAGCCTACCAGGCAACGGGCTGAACCGCGGCATCGAACCCAGTGTGGCGATGGTCGAACGCTATCGCGATTGCAAAGCACCACCCCCTCCACCCAAGACCGCCAAGCCGAAAAAGAAGAGCAAGAAAAGGCGGTACGTTAAGCGGCGGCGCAAAAATTAGCGGCGCGGCTTGGGATTGGCCGCCACATTCTTCTCGATCGCATCCCAGACGAGCGCGGCAATGTCGGGTCCGCCGAATTCCTTCACCTGACGAATGCCCGTCGGTGAGGTGACGTTGATCTCGGTGAGATAAGGCCCGATGACGTCGATACCGGCAAATAACAGGCCTCGCATTTTTAGTTCCGGCCCAAGGCGGGCGCAGATCTCGCGATCACGCGATGTCAGCGCTGTGGGCTTGGCCACACCGCCCACGTGCAGATTGGAGCGAGTCTCGCCAGCAGGCGGCAACCGGTTGATAGCGCCTGCCACCTCGCCGTCGACAAGAATGATGCGCTTATCGCCGTCTTTAATCTCTGGCCGGAACTCTTGCACCATGAACGGCTCGCGGAACACGGTTTGGAACAGCTCCACCAGTGAGGCGGCGTTGGTGTCGCCGGGCGCGATGCGGAAGATGGCGGCGCCGCCGTTGCCATAAAGCGGCTTTAGGATGATGTCCTTGTATTCGGCGCGGAAGTTTTGAACGTCGTCGAGCGAGCGCGTGATGATGGTTGGCGGCATTAGGTCGAGAAAGTCGAGAACAAAGACTTTCTCCGGCGCGTTGCGAACCTGAGCGGGATCGTTGACGACAAGCGTCTCGGGATGGATCCGTTCTAAGAGATACGTTGTTGTGATGTAGCTCATATCGAAAGGGGGATCCTGACGCAGCAGCACGGCGTCGCGCGTTGAAAGGTCTTCAACGCGCCGGTCTGAAAGCTTGTAGTGATCACCTTCCTTGTCCTCGACTTTCAACGTCGCACCACGCGCAAGTAAGCGATGACCGTGCAAGGCGAGGTCCTGCGGCAGGTAGTAAAACATGTCGTGCCCGCGCCGTTGTGCTTCGAGCAGAATCGCGAA
>CAYOPW010000005.1:0-55483 GCA_964405975.1 uncultured Hyphomicrobium sp. | reverse complement strand
GCAGGTAGTAAAACATGTCGTGCCCGCGCCGTTGTGCTTCGAGCAGAATCGCGAACGTGGAATCGCCGCGAATGTCGATCCGCTCGATGGGGTCCATTTGGCAGGCAACGCGCAGAGTCATGTCTCAGGACGTGCCCCGAAACGGCGGGAATCGCAAGGCCGCAATGGTTGATAGGTCTCCAATCTCTTTCACAACCCATCCGCAATGTGGCGCGGCCACTGACGCGGCACCAGGAATACGACATCAAAACCGAATTCGTGCTCATGATAGCGCGGGTGGCGGGCAAGCCACAGATTAGCCGCGCGGCGAATTCGGCTTGCTTGCTTTTTGGAGATGGCAGCTTCGGCGTCTTCGCGTGTCATCCGCCGCTTTACCTCGACAAAGGCAAGACGCTTGGCCCGCACCGCGATGATGTCGATCTCGCCCGCCGGCGTCTTCACTCGGCGGCCGACGATTCGGTAGCCTTTGGCCATTAACACGACCGCTGCAATCACCTCCGATGTGCGGCCACGGCGTAAGCGGGCTCTGCGCTCCGCAGCGGCTGCACTCCGGCGCAGGTCGCCAAGCGCCATTACGTGTCCGCACGCGTCATGCGCAGTCCCAAATCATAGACGCGGGTCCGGGGCACACCCAACGCTTCGGCGATCGCTTTTGAGGCATCACGCAGGCTCGCATCCGCAAGTGCGGATTTGAGCTGCAAATTGATGTCCGCATCGGTAACCTCTCGCTGCTGCGGGGGGCCGACTACGACAACCACTTCCCCCTTGATCGTCTCACCACGCATGGAAAAAACCAACTCAGAGAGCAGCCCCCGGCGAAGTTCTTCGTGCAATTTGGTGAGCTCGCGAGCAATCACCGCGGGACGCGTCCCGAGCTCCGCTTCCAAGTCAGCCAGCATCTCAGCGATGCGCGAAGGTGCTTCGAAGAACACCAGCGTCGAAGGAACATCTTTCAGCTCGGCAATGCGCGCCCGCCGCGCAGCAGTCTTGGTGGGAAGGAAGCCTGCAAAGAAAAAAGTGTCGGTTGGCAGACCGGCCACCGACAGCGCTGCCAATGCGGCCGACGCACCCGGCAGACATTCCACCCGGTGCCCGTCATCGAGTGCAGCGCGCACCAGCTTCAAGCCGGGGTCGGAGATAAGTGGCGTGCCAGCATCCGAGATAAGCGCAACACGGCGGCCGCCCTGTAAGTCGGCCAGTACGCGCGGGCGCTCGCGCGCGGCGTTGTGCTCGTGGTAGGGCCGCGTCGGTGTGCCGATGCCGTAGTGCGCCAGAAGGGTACGGCTGTGCCGCGTGTCCTCGCATAGAACCACATCGGCGCGGGCGAGCACCGATAGCGCGCGCAGCGTGATGTCGCCTAGGTTGCCGATCGGTGTCGCGACGAGGTAAAGCCCCGGCGCGAGATCCTCGTCGAGATGCCGCTGCATCTCATTCGAGGTGCGCTCGACGGCCCCCCCGGGGTTGCATTCACGGCTACTCATTGCCTACTCATTCGTCCATTGCCGCAACGGTTTTACACGGTCCGTATGCCGAAAAACTGTGAGAGTGGCGCGGGGACACTTTCGCTGCGGCGATCGAGTGTCTAACCAATTATTATTGATTCGTTACACTGTCCCTGCTGCTAAGACTACACGAGTCTAAGCAGATTAGGGCGCGGGGCGGGGGGAGCGCTACCTGATGCGCGTCAGGTTAGCAGTGGCGAGGGTTCGCAACCGGGCTTTCCGCATCGGCGCAGCAGCCATTTCCACAGCACTGTTGGCGGCCTGCGCTGCTGGCGACCCAACCGATGCCCCAACCGCGGCGATAGTGCCGCCACTCGACGCGGCTACTGCTGAGAACCGTCCTCCCGTAAAGATTGCGCTGCTTTTGCCTATGGGCGGCATGGGCGAAACCGCGGCCATAGCCAAGCACATGAAGCAGGCAGCAGAGCTGGCGCTGTTTGAGCGCAACGACCCTTCCATACAGCTGATAACGAAGGACGACGGCGGCACGGCTGCTGGTGCGCGAGCCGCCGCTGACGTAGCTGTCCGAGATGGCGCCGAGATCATCCTCGGGCCTCTTTTTGCAAAATCCGTTGTCGGCGTGTCACCGGTTGCGCGTCAAGCACGCGTGCCAGTGCTTGCATTCTCCAACGATACGCAAGTTGCAGGAAACGGTATCTACCTAATGAGCGTCCTGCCTCGCCAGGAGGTCGACCGCATCGTCGCTTACGCTGCCGCACGCGGAAAGCGGAGATTTGCTGCGCTCATTCCTGACACGGCCTACGGCAGAGTCGTGGCCGCGGCGTTCCGCCGCGCAGTTCAACGCTCCGGCGGTTCGACTGCCATCGTTGAAATGTATCCGCCTGGTGCCAACGGCATGCTGAGACCGTCCAAACGCGTAGTCGAGGCGATCAGGACCAATGCAGCGGCAGGCGCACCAGTCGATGCACTGTTCCTACCGGGCGACCAAGACTTGCTGCCGCAGATCGGTCCCGTCATTGCCTACTCGGGCCTCGATACATCGCGCGTACAACTGTTGGGAACGGGCGCATGGGACTTCCCGTCAATCGGCCGCGACAAAGCATTTATTGGCGGCTGGTACCCAAGCGCCGATCCCGTCGCTTGGCGCTCGTTCGCGGAACGCTTCGCCACAACATTTGGCAGTGCGCCGCCACGCATCGCAGGCGTCGCCTATGACGCCATGAGTTTGGCCATCAGTTTGTCCACAAATCCGCCGGGCACTCGCTACACGACTGGAAATCTGACAAGAGAGAACGGCTTCGCCGGCGTGGATGGGATCGTGCGTCTCGACCCAAGCGGGCTCAGCCAGCGCGCACTCGCAGTGCTCGAGGTGCAATCCTTCGGAGCGACCGTCATCGATCCAGCCCCGCGCTCATTCCACGGCACGCAACTCTCATTCGCGCAGTAATGGAAGCACAGAGGTCTTAAGCGGCGAGTGCGCCGTCGTCGTTTGCGGCAACCGGCTCAGAGCCCGCCTCCACCGGCTTAGCGACCGCGAGAGGCGCCGATTGCGGAACTGTCTCAGCGGCCAACGCGGGCATCGCCGTTGCGAGCCCCGTCAACAGTTGCTGTAGCGCGTAGTCGGCCGCATTGAGCTGCCGAGTCGCGGCCCTCTGACACTCGCGCACACGGCGAAAATTGGCAACGGAGTCTTCGATAATCTCGGCCGCACATGCCAACTGATCGGCATGGGAAAGAGGTGAACATTCCTGGTAGGTCGGCCTTTCAGATGCGCATTCGACCATCGTTTGATTCAGGATTAGATTGCTGAAGGCAGCAACGTTGCTTTTCCAGAAGTCTGAAATCTCTGTTCTGACGCGTATCCTAAGCTTTTCAGAAAAGCTTTTTGGCTCAGCGCTGCGCCAATCAACGCTGCTGCTTTCATTGCAGAGGTCCGCTCTGGCTTTCATGCTGCGGTTCATGAGTTCGCGCCCTGCCTTGTGAATACGTTAGCAATTCCAGGCTCTTACGCGAAACGAGAAGCGAGCAGGCGGCATACCGTGCCGCCACGACTACGTAACCTTTCCAGACAAATATTAACGAATTGCTTACCAAGACGTACACGTCATGGATCGAGGGCCGCAGGGGTGCGGGAAGATTGCAGTCAGCGCGCGCTCAGGACGGTGGCGGTTTCTTGCTCCTGGCGTCGATCAACCGCCGGCGAGCGCGAAGCAGAAGCTTCTTGGACGTGAGCCGGGCCCGAATAGCGATAGTGGCCGGTAATCTGATTGTAGAACAGCGCGTCTTCGATTTGCGGACCCCAGCCTCGATTGTGGACGATCATCGGGCGGCCCGAGGCCGCGATCACATCAGACACTATGGCGATGTGTAGCTGCGAGCCTCGCCCCGACGGCTGGTGATAGGTGACGATGTCACCGGGCCGATAGTCCTCTGGAAACTCCGTGACGGGAAGCGAAACGCCATCCTTCGCGAAGAAGCGGCGCAGCGTCTTGGTGCGGCGATGGTCGATACTTGTGTCACCGGTGCCAAGTCGCGCTTTGTGCACCAGCACTTGAAGGTCAACGCCAAGCGATCGATAGGCGCGAATGACAACATCGGTGCACACACCGTACATGGGCGGCACATCGCCCATAGGGAAACTGATCGTCTGGTATTTGTCCATGTAGATCACGAGATCCCGCGTCTGCGCACGGGCAGCGCGCGCGAGCTTGCGCCCGAATTCCGCCGCGTCAACGAAGGCGACCGCCCTTAGTGGCAGCTTCCCTGCTGCCGCCCAAGGTGCCTTGCATCTGCTAAGCGCGGCTGGGCTTGCCGCTCGTGCAGTGACTTCGTCCGGCCGAGATGCTTCTAAGACGGCGGGCGGTAAGGATGGTCTTGCTGTTGGAGGCAGCAAAGACTCTTCAAGCCACACGAAAGACGGGGAGGCTTCGATGTGCGCCGGAGCCGGAGTCGCGTGGAGAGCTGCCGGCGGTAGGGATGCTTCGGCCACCGCTCGTGGCATAACCGCCGCTGCAGGGTGGCGCGCTACCAAGGCGGTTAGCACGTCGAACGAACCAACCGAAGGTGCGGACAACTCTTGCAGGGAAGGTCCACGAAGGACACCTGTTGGTTCAACCGCGTGCGCAACCTGCAGCGCGGGCACGCCCCGTTGCATCAACATTTGGCTCATGCCGACCGCGATCGTCATGACCACGAAAGGCACGAGAAGCAGAAGCAATGCTTGGCGCTCTTCGACCGAGTAAACCTCGGCGGCTCGCGGCGCGGGCGTACGCGCGGAAGTTGCCCGGCGCGAGCTTGAGCGCTTTGGCCCTCGCGCAGCCACTGAGCTGGGCTTGCGGGCACGAGGTTTGCGCGCAGCCTTGGATTGCGACCGCGCGCCAGATTTGGTGGTCCCCCGCGCGGGCTTTCGTGTCGGTTTGGACGGCTTCTTCACGCGTTACTCGCCCCGATACCCCGGCTCTATCCTCCCTATAGCCTGCATTTGGCGCGCACAAGAGCTTAAAAACCACAGCCGATATCGAAGTATGCGCATTGTTCTTGGCGTTAACCTAAACCAACAAGGTGACGAACGTCGCACCCTGAGACACCGTTGGCCCTCAAATTGGTTAATGCTGTGTCCCCTGCGCTCTTGGAGAGCTTGCGGCCTTCCTTATCGGTGAGCAAGCGATGATGATGATAAAGCGGTTCTTGCAACCCCAGCAGGACCTGTAGGAGGCGATGAAGACCCGTCGCGTCGAATAGGTCTTTGCCCCTCGTGACGTGGGTCACCCCCTGGCGGGCATCGTCAACCACCACGGCGAGGTGGTAGCTGGCGGGCACATCTTTGCGCAGGATCACCGCATCCCCCCACCGTTCGGGCCGTGCCTCTATCGTCTTCGGACGCCCCTCCTCATCAAACTCTGTGAAGGTGAGTGGCCTGTCGCTCAACCGATGTTTGGTTGCTTCAAGCGCGCGGTCCATGTCGAGCCGCAAAGCAAATGGCTGCCTTTCACGGATACGCTCTTCGATCTCGCTCTTCGAAAGAGACTTGTGCAAACCTGGGTAAAGCGGGGCACCGTCGGGATCGAGAGCACCCTTCTCAGCCGCCTCAAAAATCTCCGAGCGCGACGCAAAGCAGGGATACAACAGCCCCTGGCTCTCAAGCGAATGTGCGGCTTCACTGTAGACATCGAAGTGTTGCGATTGGCGCAGCACCGGCCCGTCCCAACTGACGCCGAGCCATGCCAGATCCTCCAAGATTCCCGCAACGTGCTCCTCCCGGCACCGCGCAACATCGATGTCCTCGATGCGCAGCAGCAGCTTTCCGCCCAATCGATCGGCAACTTCGGAGCAGACGAGGGCAGACAGCGCATGGCCGAGGTGAAGCGGCCCGTTGGGGCTTGGGGCAAATCGCAGAACCGGTGATGGTGTCATGATCGCGAGGATGTGCCCCAACTTACCGGCAATTACCAGAGCCGCCCGTACCCGGCTTGTAGGTAGGTGCGATGGCCTCTACCACGCGGTCGTAAAATCGGTTCTCCGCTTTGGGATAGATCATGGCCCAACTGTTGATGAGCCGCCCGCCGCAGGAGAAATTGACGCGCTGGTAGAAGATTTCGTCTCCAATTGTGCCCGAGAGAATAAACCAGCGTTTGCGCACCGGCGCGTAATCGATATCGGCTCCGGCGTAATTTTCCTTAAGCAAGAACCTTCGGTAGGCACGCAGTGTCGTTGCGTGCTCGTTCGCAAAAGCTCCAACAAGAAGCTGTGCGCGGCCATCATTAGAATAGAATACGCGGCCCTCGTCCGTGGTCTGCTGGGCTTGTTGCGGAAAGACTTTGACAGGATAAGTGATGAGGAAACCGTGGCGCTCATTGCGCAGCGTCGCCCACTCTCCGAACTTCTTACTCGCGGCGACCGCCGCGTTCGCAGACCCAAGAACCAACACAATCAACGCACCAATTGCGGCACGCCTCGCACTGCCGCGCATCATAGCTTCGCACTCCCGCCGCGGAGGCCGAAACACTATAAATGTCTATGACATCATTCTACTCTTCAACCTGCGAAGACGGAAGAGTTTAGTCGCAGGTCCGCATATGAAGCGTACCAATGAGTCGCGGATTATCCGAACTGACGCTGACATACGCGCAGGCGTGCGCGTTCTGCGGCGCAACTGCACTCATATGCGTCGCGCACACGATCAAGCGGGCGATCCGCCATTGCGCCGCTACGCGCCGGGCTTTGAAGGACTGGCGCGCATCATCGTTGGACAGCAGTTGTCCATCGCAAGCGCTGAGGCGATTTGGCGCCGAGTGAGCATTGCCGTCCAGCCAATGGAGGCAGCCACCGTATCAACGCTCACGGAAAAGCAACTGAGCGCAGCCGGGTTGTCCCGAGCCAAGGTGCGAACCTTGCGTGCCTTCGCCAAGGCCGTCGAAAACGGGCTCAATCTGAAAAAGCTCGCCGCTGAACCGGAGGGCGCCGTTCATGAGGCACTCACCGCCGTACATGGAATCGGCCCGTGGACGGCCGATATTTTTCTTCTCTTCTGCGTTGGTCGAGCGGATGCATTTGCGGCCGGTGATCTTGCGTTGCAGATAGCAACCCGAAATGTCCTCGGCCTTGAGGAGCGCCCTTCCCGCGAAGAGCTTCTCGCCATCGCGGAGCGTTGGCGCCCTTGGCGGGGTGTGGCCGCTCGGATGCTATGGAACATCTATATGCTGCGGGCGGGGCTTGGAAAGGCGTCAGAAGATACCAGAATTACTGTGAATTCAGCAGGCGGGCGGGTGCAGGCGGCAGCCCGTGGCATCAACCGGTCGAGACCTTCACAGAGTTGATACGCACGGTTAGTATCCCGGCCGAAGTGTTTGGGGGAAAGCGATTCGATTACGAGAAACCGCAGGACGCTAGAAACGTGAATGCGCACGCCGCCATTCCGGACTCATTTCCGGCCCTTGTCCTGAACGCCGATTTCCGGCCGCTGAGCTACTATCCGTTGTCGCTCTGGAGCTGGCAAGAATCGGTGAAGGCCGTCTTTCTCGATCGCGTCAACATCGTTTCGGAATATGACCGCTACGTGCGTAGCCCCAGCTTCGAGATGCGGCTGCCCAGCGTTGTCTCCCTCAAAACCTATGTGAAGCCTGCGCTCTTTCCTGCATTCACGCGATTCAACGTGTTCCTGCGCGATCGCTTTTCCTGCCAGTATTGCGGCGACAAGAACGACCTGACCTTCGACCATCTTGTCCCCCGCTCGCAAGGCGGTCAGACTCGCTGGGACAACGTCGTCACCGCGTGTGCGCCCTGCAACTTGGAAAAAGGCGGCGCAATGCCCTACGAAGCGGACATGCATCCAAAGCAGCTGCCCTATCGCCCTACGGTCTTCGAGCTGCATCGCAACGGGCGTCTCTTCCCGCCGAACTATCTTCACGATAGCTGGCTCGACTATCTCTATTGGGATACCGAACTGGAGCCGTAAGCTGCTCGGCCCGATCGACTCGCCCGACCTCGCAACAAAAAGGCCCCGGCGAACAGGCCGGGGCAATTCCCTCCTAATGCGAAACGAATCGTGTGAGCCAGACTCAGGCCGCTCGTTTCACGGTCTGCGCGCAAAGAATCTCGGCGATGATCTCCACCGCCTTGCCCCAGTCGTTTGATGCTCGTTCGTCTTCACGGACTTCGAACGCGCGCATGGCGTCCAAAGGCGTGCCACCATCGCGGAAGACGCGCGCGCACGATTGGCGCGCATATCCCATCGCCTGATACCACTGAACAGGATTGACGTGACGGGGGCTCATCAAAACACCTCTTCGGTTTTGTTACGCGGCCGGACGATGCCGGCCATACCCGCCCCGGTGGGGACAGGCGGCAAGCACACAGAGCGCACTGACATCACTACGCAGAACCCTGTCACGTAATGCCTTTAGGAGGCTTGGCTCCAACACTCCATGTGCTTGCCATCTCACAGGAAGGGCTCTCACCTTCCAAACTCATCTCAATTCACCTGACCTTGTGGACCTCAGCTGGTATTTTTTCCGTCGCGGGGGATGTGCGCTGGATGGAATTCAGCACTGAAGCCACCACGTCAGGCAGTGAACGCCACTCGTACGACTGCAATGTCACAACAGACCTCACACGACTCATAAAACGCGGCTCAATGCCGAACGAACTTAGACCTGCGACTTCTCGAGCACACAGCCTGCTGGCCGGCACTTGGGTCTAACGCGATACGCAACTGGGAACGCGAGACTTGGACTGACTCTGGGCCTGAAACGCGGCCCTGGCTGGCGAACCGCTCGAAAATACGCCTAGACGTTCTCCTCCGAGCAGTTCGCCTTAGTTCCACGAACACGCGCTTCAGCGTGCTGCGGGGAGTTTGTCGATACGCGAACGCAACCATACGCAACGTTACAGAACGCAAGGAACATTCTTGGTTACGCTGTACGGACGAATGTCGCAGAACACGTGACGCAACGAACTCGGACGCGGGGGTTCCCGTCGTTACCGACGTGCCCAACCGCGATACGCTGCGGGACAACTCATACAAGGGCAACGCCGAACGCCGGCGGTTACGCAATACGCTTATCACTAACCGTCCCCCCTCAGTTGACGGGTTCGCAAAGTGTTCCGCGAACGAGGGGGAATAGACCGTTCCTTTTTGACAACCGCGTGGCACACTGATGGCCACCCAGCGGTATTTTGCTTGACAGTTGCTGAACGGGGTAGGAGTCGGGCAAATACCGAATTGGCCCTGTGGATAAGCTGTGGAGAACTAAATTCCAGCTAATCTGTAGGCACCGAGTCGGCTGCGGCACGCAGGCTTGCACCGAACACGATGAGTGACGCCACGACGTTCCAGCCCGCAAACGATAGGCCAGCAAAGCGCCAAGCCGCCTCGTCACAACGGATAACGGTGGTGCGGGACAGCGATTCGAGAAGCCCACCCGCCGACGTCGCAATTTCCTGGGCACCGGCACATGAGTCAGGGCCTGGCCAGAACCCCCACTCCGCGCCAGCATGATAGGCACCAAGCCCGGCGTTCGCCAGGAATGCCAGTGATACGAATAGAAAGATTAGACCGGCTGGGTAGCGATGGCCGGAGCTGACGAAAATAAGCGCGAGGAAGAGTAGTGGCACGCCCACATAGTAGGCATAGCGCTGCTGCAGACAGAGCGGACAGGGCGCGTAGCCGCCGATGTACTCAAACGCCAGCGCGGCGAGAATCGCCCCAATAGAAATGACAAGGGCCAAGGCACCGGCTTTGTAGGCAGTACGAGCCGTTTCATCTGTTTCGGCAATCGCCATGCGAAGCGCTTTTGTCCTTGTCGCTAACCTAGATCAGATACTTGATCACAATGAACCCGCCGACCAAGAGCAACGTAAAGATGGTGGTAACGAGGCCGAGACGCTGCTCGATGAAGGCGCGCACAGGAGGGCCAAACCAATACAGCAGTCCCGCCACTAGAAAAAAGCGCAAGCCCCGCGCTAGTAAACTGGAAATCATGAAAACAAAAAAGTTCAACTGGGTGGCGCCGCTGGCAATCGTGATGACCTTATAGGGGAACGGTGTCACCCCAGCGATGAACACGATCCAGGCGCCATACTCATTGTAGCGGGCAGCGAACCGGTCAAACGCCTCCGTCATCCCATAGAAGTTGAGTATTGGCGCTCCTACGTACTCGAACACAAAGTAACCAATGGCATAGCCAAAGACGCCGCCAATGACAGAGGCGACTGTGGCGATTGTTGCAAACCGCCAGGCCTTTTCGCGCTGAGCCAGCACCATTGGCACGAGCATCACATCGGGCGGAATGGGAAAAAAAGAGCTTTCGGCAAAGGAAACGCCAAACAGCGCGGCGGGCGCATGCCGGTGCGCCGCCGCGTTCATCGTCCAATCGTAGAGACGTCGCAACATGACGGGGCGTGCTTAGTCGGCTACGGGGCGAAAGTCCATCGGCGATTGCCTGCCCTCACAGCCGGCAAAGCTCATGGACAACCTCAGCACGATCTCATTGAGAACAAAGCGGCCCTGTCGTGTCGCGCATAAGCGCCAGGATCCCACCGGACCAGGAATGGCCTCCACGAGCCCAAGTTCCGAGAGTTCCGCAATCGCTGCTGCCGTTGGCCTAGCCCCGCCTTCGCGAGCGAGCCGGTCGAGATCGACGCCTTCGGTCAGTCGTAGTCCCATCAAGAGCATCTCGTCGCTCGTTTCCGCGGCCGACAACGGGACAGCTTGAAGCCGTCCATGCCCATCGCGTTCAACCAGTTCAACCCAACGCTCAGGGTTGGGCTCCGCGCTCGTCGCGTGTCGCGTACCAGACATTCTGAGGCGCCCGTGCGCCCCAGGTCCCACCCCCGCATACTCGCCGGTACGCCAGTAAATCAGGTTGTGCCGGCTTTCTTCGCCAGGTGCGGCATGATTTGAGATCTCATAGGCGGGAAGCCCGGCGGCATCGGTCAGCTCTTGCGTGACATCGTATAGCGCCAGCGCCTCATCGCCGTCAGGCACGTGTAGTTTACCCGCTGCATGCAACGCAGCAAACGGCGTCTCCGGCTCGATGGTCAATTGATAGAGTGAGAGGTGTCCGCCCGCCAGACAAAGTGCTTCGCGCAATTCAGGCGCCCATGCGGCGGCGTCCTGCCCAGGGCGCGCATAGATGAGATCGAAGGAAAAGCGTTCAAAGGTTGTGCGCGCAATTTCGATCGCTGTCTTCGCTTCGGCAACCGTGTGAATTCGCCCAAGCGATCTCAGCACATCATCACGTAGCGATTGAACGCCGAGCGAGACGCGATTAACACCAGCCTCCCGATAGCCGCGGAAGCGGCCAGCCTCAACGCTGCCGGGGTTGGCTTCCAGCGTGATCTCAGTGTTTTGATTGACGGCCCATACGTTGCTGATGTGTTCAAGAATCGCACCAACAGTACGCGCTTCCATCAAGGATGGCGTGCCGCCGCCGAAAAACACACTCTCCACATTCCGCGGACCAATGAGGCCAGCCGTGTCGTCGAGCTCGCGAAGAAAAGCAGCAAGGAAGCGATCTTCATCGATTCCGCCAAACCGCACATGGCTATTGAAGTCACAATAGGGACATTTCTGCGCACAGAATGGCCAGTGCACATAGACGCCAAAGCCTGGATCGTCAGTCTGACTTGGCATCGAGGCAGGTGTACTTGAAGACGTCAAAGGCGCGGGTGCGGTGCGAGATTGCATACTTCTTCGCAGGCTCCATTTCGCCAAAGGTCAGATCTTGGCCGTCAGCAATGAATATCGGATCATAACCAAATCCATTCGTGCCGCGCGGCGGCCATACGAGGTGCCCGTCGACCTTTCCCTCAAAAAACTGGGCCGTTCCGTCCGGCCACGCTAGGCACAGTACAGAAATAAAGTTGGCGCGTGGGCTCGCGCCATTCCAAGCGCCGCGCTCACTCAATTCATCATGCACACGCCGCATAGCAATGGAAAAGTCTTTGTTCGGCCCGGCCCAGCGCGCCGAATAAATGCCCGGCGCACCATTGAGCGCGGCGATCTCCAACCCCGAGTCGTCGGCGAGCGACGGCATTGCAGACCCTTTGGCGGCATTCGTGGCTTTGTGGCGGGCATTGCCTTCAAACGTGGACTCGGGCTCGTTAGGCTCGGTCAGTCCGAGGTCGGTCGCCGCCACCGCATCCAGGCCATATGGTGCAAGTAGCTGATTGATCTCCCAGATCTTGCCGGGGTTGTGGCTGGCGACCACCAGCTGGTCGCCGCGCTTCAATCGCCGCATCGTCAAAGTCCCCAAATCCTTGGCTCGGCGAATTCCAGGCAGTTGCCAGCGGGATCTCGGAAGTAGATCGAGCGGCCGCCGCCAGGCCATTCGAAGTCAGCTTCGATTGCGATTCCATTGTTTTCGAGCTGCTCACGCCAGGTATCAATTTCCATTGCGCTTGCACGAAAACACACATGGCCGGGTCCGCGTGCGCCGTGCGGCGGGACGGGAAGCCGAGCCTGCGGCGCTGGGGGTACTTCGGTTGCGTTTGGATTGAAGTAAAGCAGCATCTGGTCGCCGCACTTATAAAAGACCTGGCGCCCTTCCATCTTCGCGTATGGCTCCATTCCGAGCACGCCCCGGCAGAAATCCTCGATCGCGACGAGGTCCCGCGCATAGAGTATGGTTTCAAGAATGCCCTGCGGCATCATGGTAGAGCGTCCCGCTCGCAGGCTGGTACACCTCAAGCCACTGTCAGCTTTTGGAGCGCGACCAGCTCCCCGATCCCCTTCTTGGCGAGCATCATGAGCTGGTCGAAGCTTTCCTGGCTGAAGGCGACGGTCTCAGCTGTCCCTTGCACTTCGACGATTCCGCCTTCGCCGGTCATTACAAAGTTAGAATCGGCCTCAGCCGACGAGTCCTCCGCATAGTCGAGATCGAGCACTGCTTGGCCCTGATACAGGCCGCAGCTCACGGCAGCCACCTGATCGCGCAGAACGTCGTCCTTAACCATGTCGCGAAGCTTCATCCATTGGATACACTCATAAAGTGCCACCCAGGCACCAGTGATTGCAGCCGTCCGGGTTCCGCCGTCGGCCTGTATCACGTCGCAGTCCACGTTGATCTGGCGCTCGCCCAGCCTCTCCAAGTCGACGACCGCGCGCAGCGACCGGCCAATCAGGCGCTGGATTTCCTGTGTGCGCCCCGAGGGGTGGCCCACCGTCGACTCGCGGCGGGTACGCTCCGTCGTGGCGCGAGGTAGCATACCATACTCTGCCGTGACCCAGCCGCGTCCCTGGCCCTTAAGCCACGGTGGCACCCGTTCCTCCAGGCTCGCTGTGCACAGAACGTGGGTATCACCGAATTTTATCAGGCAGGAGCCCTCGGCGTGTTTGGAGATCGCACGCTCGATGGAGACGCGGCGAAGCTCGTCGGGCTTGCGTTTGGATGGTCGCATAGGGATGTTATTGATGTGTTTTGTTGCCGCCAGATGGCCAGATTCGCCCGAACCCTAAGGGAGGGGCACCCCCGCTTCAACCAAAACCGATAGAGAATTTGACGCGGATGGCCCGGCTTTCCTAATCTTCGTGAACGGCATCCACGGCCAATGATATCCTGAGACATGACTGAAGCCGTCAGCGAGCTCAACAAACTCAGCGATCGCTCCCGCACTATTCTCCGGCAGATCGTCGAGACCTATCTGACGACGGGCGAGCCCGTCGGCTCGCGCAATCTGTCGCGCGTGCTGCCGATGACCCTGTCGCCGGCCTCGATTCGCAATGTGATGTCGGACTTGGAGCAACTCGGCCTCATAGCAGCCCCCCATACATCTGCCGGACGCCTGCCAACCCAGCTCGGCTTGCGTCTGTTCGTCGACGGCCTGCTCGAGATAGGCAATTTGACGTCGCAGGAGCGCCGCAAGATCGAGGCGCAAATCGTAGCAAAGCGTCAGCAATCGATCGACGACGTGCTAAGCGAAGCCAGCGAGATGATTTCGGGCTTGTCGCACTGTGCCGGCGTGGTGCTCGCCGAACAGCAAGTCGCCCGCTTGAAGCATATTGAGTTTGTGCCTCTGGAACCGGGCAAGGCGCTCGTGGTGCTGGTGGGAGAAGACCAAGCCGTCGAGAACCGCATTATCACGTTGCCGCAGGGCTTGCCGCCATCGGCGCTGGTGGAAGCCGCGAATTACCTCAACACGCACATCCGCGGGTTCACAATCGCGGAAGCTCGCGATCACATAGAGAAAGAACTGCAGAGCTCCAAAGCCGAGCTTGACGAGTTGACGCAAAAAGTCATCCAGGCAGGTCTTGCAGAATGGTCAGGCTCGCTTGACGACCGGCAAAGCCTCATTGTGCGCGGTCAGGCAAACCTCCTAAAAGACGTGACGGCCCAGGACGACCTGGAACGCATCCGCCATCTGTTCGACGATTTGGAGCAAAAGCGCGATCTGGTCCAGCTTCTCGGCCTGTCTGAGAACGCCGACGGTGTGCGAATCTTCATTGGGTCTGAGAACAAATTGTTCTCGCTTTCTGGATCATCGCTGATCGTTGCTCCCTTCCATGACGATCGGCGCAAAATCGTTGGGGTTCTGGGCGTGATCGGGCCCACGCGGATCAATTATGCTCGCATAATCCCTATGGTCGACTATACGGCCAAGCTCGTTAGCCGCTTGTTGACTTGATTTCTCTAGGGCATCGACAGATATCGGGCATGAGTGAATTGCGAATTGATCCGCTCCCTACCGGGTGCGGGTGGGTTAAAGAGCGCCGATTAGAACTCTTGAGAAACCGCCGGCAAGCGGAGAGGTCATGACGGACGAGAAGAAAATGGCGACCGAGGCAAATGACCCCGGTATCCCGAGCGAACAGAATCCTGCTGCAGAAGCGGGCAAGCCAGCCGATGAGGTGGGCGCCCTGGAAATGCAGATCAGAGATCTGACGGATCGCCTTTTGCGTGCTCATGCTGAGATGGACAATCTCAGAAAGCGTACCGATCGCGAAAAGGCAGATACCGCAAAGTTCGCCATTAGCAAGTTCGCCAGAGAAATTTTGGCCGTAGGTGACAACCTACAGCGGGCGATCGCTGCGGTGCCGCCGGGTGCTGCCGAAGCGGACCCGGCCTTGAAGAGTCTGATCGATGGCGTGGCAATGACAGAGCGCGAGTTTCTGAATGTGCTGGAGCGCAATGGCGTAAAGCGCATAGATTCAGAGGGGGAGCCCTTCGATCCCCACAAGCACCAGGCTATGACTGAGGTGCAAGACCCGGATGTGGCAGCGGGAACGGTGGTGCAAGTGTTTCAGCCAGGCTACATTATCGAGGGTCGCGTCCTGCGCCCCGCGATGGTCGTCGTGGCGAAAGGCGGCGCCAAGAAGGCTAAAGAGGACGCAGCGCCTCCCGGCGCCGAAGCGGCTAATGATGACACTCCTGGCGACGAGGGCGACGCAGATCACAAGCCCTAAAAGAGCGCTTTTTGAGCGCTCAGTGCTTGCCCGCTGGGGTTTGATAGCCAACCTCAATCACGGTTCGCGGCGGTCGGATACAAAATGGTGGGGAAAATTGATCACACGCGTGCATCACGATCCCGTTGCGTGCCCAAAAAGCGACCCTATATAAGCGACGGTTACTATTGGATGCTCCAAAGGGGACCGAACCTAGCGCGTAAATACCGCGAAAACGGATGATCCGGACGCCGAGACTTCGGGTCCGGCCGGTCTGCTGCAAAAGATTAAGGATAGGCAAATGACAAAAGTAATCGGTATCGACCTCGGAACCACCAACTCTTGTGTGGCGGTCATGGAGGGCGGAAAGCCGAGAGTTCTAGAAAATGCTGAGGGTATGAACACGACGCCATCGATCGTGGCCTTTACCGACGATGGCGAGAAGCTTGTTGGCCTGCCGGCCAAGCGCCAGGCCGTTACCAATCCGCTCAATACCTTGTTCGCTATCAAGCGCCTGATCGGACGCCGCTATGACGATCCAATGGTCGAGAAGGATAAGAAGCTCGTCCCCTATAAGATCGTCGAAGGGCCCAACGGCGATGCTTGGGTAGAAGCTCACGGGAAGACGTACTCGCCGCAGCAGGTTTCAGCTTTCATTCTGCAGAAGATGAAAGAGACGGCGGAAGCCAAGCTCGGCGAAACTGTTACTCAAGCGGTGATCACCGTCCCCGCCTACTTTAATGACGCCCAACGCCAGGCTACTAAGGACGCGGGCAAGATCGCAGGACTTGAGGTTCTGCGCATAATCAATGAGCCGACGGCAGCTGCGCTTTCCTATGGCCTGGAGAAAAAGACGGACGCCAAAACCATCGCGGTCTACGATCTCGGTGGAGGCACTTTTGATATTTCGATACTGGAGATTGGTGACGGCGTCTTCGAGGTAAAGGCGACGAACGGCGATACCTTCTTGGGTGGCGAAGACTTCGACATGAAGCTCGTCCACTACCTTGCCGATGAGTTCAAGAAGGAACAGGGTATCGATCTGCGTAACGATAAGCTCGCACTCCAGCGCCTGAAAGAGGCGGCAGAGAAGGCGAAGATTGAGTTGTCGTCCTCGCAGCAGACCGAGGTCAATTTGCCGTTTATCACAGCAGACCAGTCCGGGCCGAAGCATCTCACGATGAAGCTTACGCGCGCGAAACTGGAGAGCCTGGTGGATGATCTCATTTCGCGCACCAAGGGGCCCTGCGAAAAGGCACTCAAGGATGCCGGCCTTAAGGCCGCCGAAATCGACGAGGTGGTTTTGGTCGGCGGCATGACGCGTATGCCCAAGGTGCAGCAGGTCGTAAAAGAGCTGTTCGGCAAGGAGCCTCACAAGGGTGTCAATCCGGACGAGGTCGTGGCCGTCGGCGCCGCCATTCAGGCCGGCGTTCTGCAGGGCGATGTTAAGGACGTTCTGCTACTCGACGTCACCCCGTTGTCATTGGGCATCGAGACCCTTGGCGGTGTGTTCACGCGTCTTATCGACCGCAACACCACGATCCCGACCAAGAAGAGTCAGACGTTCTCCACCGCCGAAGACGGCCAGAGCGCTGTTACGATCCGCGTCAGCCAAGGTGAGCGCGAGATGGCAGCAGACAATAAGCTGCTCGGGCAATTTGATCTCGTCGGCATCCCGCCTGCACCGCGCGGCGTACCGCAAATCGAAGTCACGTTTGACATCGACGCCAACGGCATCGTCCACGTTTCGGCAAAGGACAAAGCGACGGCTAAGGAGCAGTCGATCCGCATCCAAGCCTCAGGCGGTTTGTCCGACAGCGAAATCGAACAGATGGTCAAGGACGCAGAGGCGCACGCAGCCGATGACAAACAGAAGCGCGAGCGGGTCGAGGCACGCAACCAAGCCGAGGCGCTGGTTCACGCCACCGAGAAGCAGCTCTCCGAAAACGAGTCCAATGCAGCCGTTGCGGCGGCAAAGCCGGATGTCGAAAAGGCCATTGCTGACGTCAAGGAAGCGCTTGGCGGTGAAGATACCGAGCGAATCCAATCGACAACGGCTGAGCTTGCTCAGGCTGCCATGAAGATTGGCGAGGCGATCTACGCCGCTCAGCAGGGAGCGGGCGGTGAAGATGCCGATGGTGAAGCCGGAACCGGCGAGGGCGCGGCCTCTTCTGGCGACGAAAATGTTGTCGATGCCGACTTCGAGGAAGTGAAGGACGACAAGAAGAAGTCAGCCTGAGCCGCCAGTTCAGGCATTCCCTCGCATTTATCAAAGGCAAGCCCGGCGATCCCGCCGGGCTCCGCTTTTTAACAGTCAGGAAGCTTGCCCAGACCGTGAGGGTACCGATTCTTTGTGACAACACCCGCCGGGCATTATGCGAGTTAAGGCCGCGTCGGCCTTTTCCGGCACGGCAAACATCGCTATCTCCAGATTGTAGGATGAACACTTGGAACAACCTGAAGGGCACGCGCTGAACATGGCCAAGCGGTGCTACTATGAAACACTTGGGCTCGCGCGGGAGGCGGGTGAGACGGAAATCAAGTCCGCATACCGGCGGCTTGCTAAGGAATATCACCCTGACCGCAACCCCGGCGATACCACCTCCGAGGTCCGATTCAAAGAGGTCAGCGAGGCCTATGAGGTCTTAAAAGACCCCCAGAAGCGCGCGGCTTATGATCACTTCGGACATGCAGCCTTTGATGGCGGCATGGGCGGTGCGCGCGGATTCGGTCCCGACTTCGCGTCATCGATGTCTGACATCTTCGACGATCTGTTCGGAGAGTTCATGGGCGGCCGGCGAGGCCAGCGCCAGAGAACCTCGCGCGAGCGCGGGGCCGACTTACGCTACAACCTTGAGATTTCGCTCTCCGACGCATTTGAAGGCAAGACGGCGCAGATCCGTGTGCCAACTAGCGTTCCCTGTGAAACGTGCAGCGGCACAGGCGCACGCAAGGGCACCAAACCGACGACATGCCCCACCTGCGGCGGTATTGGCAAAGTGCGCGCGAGCCAGGGTTTCTTCACCATCGAACGGACCTGCCCCACATGCCAAGGGCGCGGCGAGATGATTGAGGATCCTTGCACCAAGTGCACCGGTGCCGGCCGTATCACGAAAGAGCGCACGCTATCGGTCAACATCCCGCCCGGCGTCGAGGACGGCACGCGCATTCGTCTCGCTGGCGAGGGAGAAGCCGGCTTGCGCGGCGGGCCGGCAGGCGATCTTTACATTTTCCTTTCGATCAAACCCCATGAGTTTTTCCAGCGTGATGGTGCCGACATCTTCTGCCGGGTGCCAATTTCGATGACGACGGCAGCGCTCGGCGGTGAAATTGAGGTACCCACGGTTAACGGCGCCGCATCGCGCGTTAAAGTCCCCGAAGGCTCCGAGAGTGGCAAGCAGTTCCGACTGAAGGGCAAGGGCATGCCGGTGCTACGATCCAAGGTGACCGGAGACATGTATATCCAGATCGACGTGGAAACGCCCAAGAAATTGACCCGCCGTCAACGCGAACTGCTGGAGGAGTTCGAGCACGAAAGCCACAAGGATACGAGCCCGGCGAGCGCCGGTTTCTTTGCCCGCGTCAAAGACTTCTTCGAAGGCAAGAGCGGCTAAACCGAAACATGCCGCGTGATCGCGCGCCACAGTGACCTTTCCAACGGGGGCTGCATATGACGACGACGGCGAAGCTTATGTTTTTCGCAGGCTCGGCGCGGGCGGGTTCGCACAACAAAAAGCTTGCAAAGCTCGGAGCAATGATTGCCGAAGCGAATGGCATCCCCGTCACCTTCGTCGATCTCACCGACTACCACATGCCAATCTATCATGGCGAGCTTGAAGCCTCAGAAGGGCCGCCGGAGAATGCGAAGAAGCTCAAGGCTGTCATGGAAGCGCACACCGGCGTTTTCATCGCGAGCCCCGAGTACAACGCCTCCATCTCTCCGCTGCTGAAGAACACGCTCGACTGGCTGAGCCGTGTTCGTGAAGAAGGAGAGGCTCCGCTGGAGGTCTTCAAGACGCGGGTATTTGCCGTCGGCTCAACTTCGCCCGGTGGCATGGGCGGACTGAGAAGCCTCGTCACGCTGCGTCAAGTGCTGGAGCTGGGGCTCGGCGCCTTAGTGCTTCCCGATCAATTTGCCGTACCTCGCGCACACGACGCGTTCGGCGAGGATGGTCACCTGACCAATAAGGAAGCCCAAGAACGGCTCAAATCGCTCATTCAGAAGCTTGCGCGCGCCGCGCATGTGCTACATGGCTAGGTTATCTGCTTTCCGGTTAGCCCCTGCGTCATGAGCTATATCACTGCCAAGGACCGCCTGATCGTCGCACTAGACATGCCAACGCTTGAAGAAGCGGGGCGGCTGGTCGCAACCCTCGGCGATAGCGTCACCTTCTACAAGGTGGGTCTGGAGCTGCTATTTTCAGGCGGCCTGGAGCTGGCGCACGCCCTCAAGTCGGAAGGCAAGCACGTCTTCCTCGACATGAAACTTCTCGATATCGGCAACACGGTTGAACGCGCAGTTGCAAACGCAGCCGAGTTCGGAGTCGATTTCCTAACCGTACACGGACACGACCTAAAGACACTACGTTCCGCCGTGACGGGACGCGGCAGGGGTCATTTAAAGTTACTGGCAGTGACCGTGCTGACCAACCTGACGTCCGACGATCTTGCACAACAGGGCACCTTAATGTCACCGTCTGACCTCGTGTTGAAGCGGGCGCAGCTTGCTCGAGAATCGGGTTTTAATGGTGTGATCGCATCAGGACAGGAGGCCGGCCGCATCCGCAATGCGGTCGGGCCAGGTTTTCTCATCGTAACCCCAGGGATCCGTTTGACGGGGAGTTCAACGGATGACCAAGAACGCGTAACCACACCCGATCACGCCATCGCGGCTGGCGCCGACTACATCGTCGTCGGGCGGCCGATCACACAGGCGGACGATCCAAGGGCCGTCGCCGAGGCGTTCATTCACCACATTCGCGACGCCCACGCCAAAGCCGCGCGCAACCGCGCCGGTTAGCAGAAACTTTCAAGATTGGAGGACGACCAGCCGATGCCGAAGGGATATGTGATTGCACATGCGGAGGTGACGAACCCGGAGAAGTGGGCCGAATATGTCGCGGAATCAAAGGTGGCGCTCGACAAGTACGGCGGCAAACCCATCGTGCGTGGGGGACGTTGTGAAATCGCCGAAGGCAAGGGCTGCCCCCGCAATGTCGTTCTCGAGTTTGCAAGCTACGATGACGCACACGCGTATGCCTTCTCACCCGAGTATGCGAAGGCGAAGGCGCTGCGCCAAGGTGCGGGCGTCATCGATATCGTTGTGGTCGAGGGAGTTTGAATGATCGAGCGGCAGTAATGGCGCCGCTCCATCGAGAGCCTTACGCACATGCCGCACCGTCCGACAAACGAAGGCCGGTCGCCCTGGCGCGCCACCGTGCTCACTCTTTTCCCCGAGATGTTCCCGGGCCCATTGGCTGTGTCCAACGCCGGCCAGGCGCTGGAATCGAGGATCTGGTCTCTGAAAACGGTCTCGATCCGCGATTTTGGTGTGGGTAAGCATCGCACCGTCGACGACACGCCAGCGGGCGGCGGCGCAGGAATGATCATGCGCGCTGATGTGCTCGGCGCAGCGATCGATCATGCGCGCACCGTGGAACACGAAGCCCCGCTGATCTACCTCTCGCCGCGAGGCGAGCGGCTTAACCAATCCCTGGCCGCGGAGTTTGCCGCCGGCCCCGGGCTACTTCTGCTTACCGGCCGCTTTGAAGGCATCGACGAGCGCGTCATCGCAGGCCGGGGATTACGGGAAGTCTCCATAGGAGATTATGTGCTCTCCGGCGGCGAGCTTGCCGCCATGGTGTTGATCGATGCTTGCGTGCGCTTACTACCCGGCGTTGTCGGTGCGCCGACCTCGCTCGATCAGGAGAGCTTCGAGAAGGGTTTGCTCGAATATCCCCAATACACCAAGCCCCGTGAGTGGGAGGGGCGTACGATCCCTGAGGTCCTGCTCTCGGGCAATCACACGAAAATTGCTGATTGGCGCCGGGCCGAGGCACAGCGCCTAACCGAAAAACGGCGTCCAGATCTCCTCAAATCCCAAAAACCCGGCCGGAAATCCTGACAAGACCATATCGACAAGGGGCCGCGTTTCGGTTATGACGCCCTCCAATTCCCCAATGCTTGCCGTAGCGGGGTGCCGGCCTTTCGCGCCGAGCTGCCACGGCACATATGTATGCCCAAGGTGCGCACATGAACATTATCCAAGAGCTTGAGCACGAACAGATTAAGTCCCTTACGGCAAAGCGCGCCGTGCCTGAGTTCGGCCCCGGCGACACCGTGCGCGTGGTTGTTAAGGTGACCGAAGGCAACAATACGCGTATGCAGGCTTATGAAGGCGTCGTGATCGGACGCTCCGGCTCGGGCATCAACGAGAACTTCACTGTGCGCAAGATCTCCTACGGCGAGGGCGTGGAACGCGTGTTCCCGATCCACTCGCCCTACATTTCCGAGATCGAGGTTCTGCGGCGCGGCAAGGTGCGCCGGGCAAAGCTTTATTACCTGCGCGGCCGTCGCGGTAAATCGGCGCGCATCGCCGAGCGCTCGGATGCGCGCGCGCGTCGCCTGAATGCGCAGTGGAAGGGCTTCAAGAAGCAAAAAGGCGAACCCGATGATCTTACGCAGATTAAGGGGATCGACAACGATCTTGCAGCACGCCTTCGTCAGCTCAATTGCATCAAGCTTGAGCAGATTGCAAACCTTTCCGATGAAGATATCGCAAATATCGACGAGGTGCTGCAGCTTGATGGGCGCCTCGAAAAGAACGACTGGATCGCCCAGGCCCAACGACTTGTAGCCGAAGCCGCGGCCGCCGAAGTGCCCGCGGAAGAAGAAGCGCAAGAAGAGGCTAAGAAAGAGCCCAAAAAGGACTAGGGCTCCTCTAAATGCGCGCTGGTCAGCCCGCCGTGCGCTGCGCACGGCCGAACCCCTAAGTGATGCTTACGGAAGAATTGCGCCGCCCTTGCGCGGGGCTGCTTTCTCTTAACGTGCATTGCGTCGCCAGCAGATTGCACTACATTTCTAAGTCTATTTAATTGACTGCTGGCTCCCAGGAACAAAACATGTCGAACGTCGAAGTTGGCCGCGCGCCGGACCGCGATGGTAAGATTAAGCTACACGGGCCGGAGGCCTTCGAGGGCATGCGAAAGGCCGGCCAGCTAGCAGCCGAAGCGCTCGATATGCTGACCGAGCATGTGGAGCCGGGCGTCACCACCGAGACATTGGATGAACTCGTTCTCGAATTCGCGTTGGATCATGGCGCATATCCTGCCCCGCTGAACTATCGCGGCTTCCCCAAGGCCATATGTACGTCCGTCAACCACGTCGTGTGCCACGGAATTCCTGGCCCCAAGCCGCTGCGCGAGGGCGATATTCTCAACATCGATGTTACGCTGATTGTTGACGGTTGGCATGGAGATACGAGCCGCATGTATGCGGCTGGCGAAATCTCACGGCGAGCGGAGCGGCTTGTAGGTGTGACCTTCGAAGCGCTGAAGCGCGGCATCGCCGTGGTCAGACCCGGATTGACCACCGGCCACATAGGAGCGGCCATTCAGTCGTTTGCAGAATCGGAGCGATGCAGCGTGGTGCGTGACTTTTGCGGTCATGGACTTGGCCAGGTTTTTCACGACCGGCCCAACATTCTTCACTACGGCGAAGAGGGCGAAGGCGTGACGCTGGAGCCCGGAATGCTCTTTACCATCGAGCCCATGATCAACCTGGGCCGGCCCCACGTGAAGGTGCTGCCCGATGGTTGGACGGCCGTAACGCGCGACAGAGAGCTTTCCGCCCAGTTCGAACATACGATCGGCGTCACCGAAACCGGGTGTGAGGTCTTCACGCGTTCGCCAAACGGCCTTGACTATCCGCTTGCTCGCCACATCTAAGGACAAAGGGGCCGGCGCCCATGCCAGGTCGCGGAAACGATAGCGACGGCAGCGACGAGCAAGCAGGGGGCCAAGGATCATTTTTCGAAGGCGCCGCGCCGCTACACGCCGGCCACCGCCAACGGCTACGCGAGCGTTTCCGCAAAGGCGGCGCTGATGCTCTGCCCGACTACGAGCTCTTGGAACTCGTCCTTTTCCGTGCGCTTCCTCGCCGAGACACGAAGGCGTTGGCCAAGAGTCTCATCGCCCGCTTCGGATCGTTCGCTGAAGTTGTCGCTGCGCCGGAATCCCAACTGAAGGAAATTGAGGGCGCCGGCGATTCTGTAGTCACTGAGTTGAAGCTCGTGCGTGCTGCCGCGCTCCGACTGATGCGCTCGCAAATTATTCAACGGCCTACGCTGTCGTCCTGGGCCCAGGTGCTCGACTATCTGCGCGCCGCGCAGGGGTTCGAGCACCGTGAGCAGTTTCGTATTCTCTTTCTCGACAAGAAAAACCATCTTATCGCTGACGAACTACAGCAGCAGGGTACGATCGACCACACGCCGGTTTACGTACGCGAAGTGGTAAAACGCGCGCTGGAGCTATCAGCAACTGCAATCGTTCTGGTGCACAACCACCCGTCAGGCGACCCGGCTCCCTCGCGCGCCGACATCGATAAGACGAAACAAATCGTCGCAGCAGCTAAACCACTGGGCGTTGCCGTTCACGATCACATCATCGTTGGCCGAGATGGTCATGCGAGCTTCAGAAACCTGAAGCTCATTTGATTTTTGTGCTCAGCAGTGGCACGAAGCTGCCTGCCCAATGCCATGCTTGCGTGGTCAGTCTGGGAAGCGCAAGGTTGGTAAAGAGCTCTCATGTGCGGCGTTTCGGGAATTATTGATCTCACCGGCAAACGCGAACCTGACCGCGCCAAAGTCGTGCGCATGGCCGAAGCCCTCTTGCACCGTGGTCCCGATGATCGAGGCTACCTGTTCGCGCCTGGCCTAGGGCTCGCTTCACGCAGACTAAGCATCGTCGGTCTCGGCGACGGCAATCAGCCCATCTTCAACGAAGATCGAACCGTCGCCGTCGTCTACAACGGCGAGTTGTTCGATTACCCGGAACGCAAGGCTGAGCTCGAAGCCAAAGGTCACGTGTTTCGCACCCACACAGACACCGAGATCATCGTGCATCTCTATGAAGAGCACGGCGAGGACGTGTTTCAGGAACTCAAGGGGCAGTTCGCGCTGGCACTCGTCGACTATACCAAGCGCACCGTATTTCTCGCTCGTGACCGCGTGGGGATATGTCCGCTGCATTGGTCGCAACAAGGCGATTGGTTCATGTTCGGGTCCGAGATCAAAGCTCTGCTGGCCTCCGGCGAAGTCCCTGCGGCAGCCGATCCTCGCGGCATCGATCATATGTTCACGTTCTTCGCGATGGGTACCCGCCGCACAATGTTTGAAGGCGTGCACTCGCTGCTTCCAGGCCACTACCTGAAGATCGAATTTCGCCAGGACGGACAGCGCACCGAGATTCGTGAGCGACGCTATTGGGACTTCGATTTCCCCGATGCCGGCGAAGAAGACGACCCAGAGGATAGCAACAAGCTGATCGAGGAGTTCGAGGCCACATTCCGTCGCGCCGTGGCGATTCGCTTGCGTGCCGACGTGCCGGTCGTCGGATACCTCAGCGGCGGAGTTGATTCTGCCTATGTGCTGGCGAATGCTTCAAAGGTACGCGGAAGCCCCGTTCCTAGCTTCACCGTCCAAGTGCCAGGAAAGGGTCTCGATGAGAAGAACGATGCGCTTGTCACGGCAAGCCACCTCGGCAGCTACCCCACGATTTTGAAATGTGATAGCGAGGTTATCATCGATGCCTACCCGCGACTGATTTCGGCCGCTGATTGTCCGGTGATTGACACGTCTTGTGCCGCGCTGTGGTGCCTTGCAAATGAGGTCAAAAATCAAGGTTACAAAGTCGCGCTCACAGGAGAAGGTTCGGACGAGGCCTTCGCCGGCTACGTTTGGTTCAAAGTGCGCAACCTCACTTATTGGCTCGACGTGGCGGGCTTACAGCCAAGTGATTCCGTAAGTCGGTTCGTGCGCAAGAGGGCTGTGCGCGGGACGAGCTTTGCCGAGCTTCGTAGAATCGATGCGATCGTGGGGCGGCCGCATGCGCAGATGCTTCTCTATCACCTCGTTTCTCAGTCGCGGCATCGCTACTTCAGCGCCGCAATGAAGGACAGGCTGGGCGATTCGAACGCCTACCAGGATCTGCCGCTCGACCTGGAACGTATGCGGCGATGGTCCCCTCTCAACCAGTCACTCTACTTCGGCTACAAAATCATGCTGGCGGGACTGCTGATGAACCACAAGGGCGATCGGGTTGCCATGGCCAACAGTGTTGAGACCCGCTACCCCTTCCTCGACGACAACGTGATTGCGCTTGTCTCACGGCTACACCCCCGTTGGAAGCTGCGCGGCTTAACCAGGGACAAATATCTTCTGCGCCAGGCGGCCGCGCGCATGCTGCCCAAGGAAGTGGCATTCCGGCCGAAAGGCATGTTCCGCGCTCCCCTGGCGGAAACGTTCCTCAACGACCCGCCGCCATTTGTGCAGCAGCTCATAAGCGAGGAAGCGCTACGCAAGACCGGCTACTTCGACGTTGACGTTGTCCGGCGCGACGTTGCGCTTTTTTCCAAGGGAGAAGCGGCCAAGCTCGGAACCTTTGCCAATATGGGACTGAATGGTGTGTTGGCAACGCAGCTGTGGCACCACCTCTATTTGGATGGGAGCTTGTGCGACCTGCCAAACCATGAACCCAAACCGCACGTCGAACGTCCCAGCAAGAGTCAGGCAGCTGCTTGACTGTCTGATCAGCGATTGCGATCGCGCATTGCAAGCGTGCGCAGGCGGAGTGCGTTGAGCTTAATGAAACCTTCCGCGTCTTTCTGGTCGTAGGCACCCTTGTCGTCCTCGAAGGTCACAAGCGTCGAGGAGTAGAGAGATTTGGGACTTTCGCGACCCACGACAATGACGTTGCCCTTGTAGAGCTTCAAGCGCACATCGCCCTCGACCGGCTCCTGGCTTTTGTCGATCAGCGCCTGCAGCATCTCGCGTTCCGGCGAAAACCAGAACCCGTAGTAGACCAGCTCCGCGTAGCGAGGCATCACCTCGTCTTTGAGATGCATGGCATTGCGGTCGAGCGTGAGTGACTCAATCGCGCGGTGAGCGTGCCATAGGATTGTACCGCCGGGCGTTTCGTAAATGCCACGCGACTTCATTCCGACAAAGCGGTTCTCAACGAGATCGACGCGGCCTATTCCGTTATCACGACCGAGGTCGTTGAGCTTTGCCAACAGCGTTGCGGGCGACAGCTTCTTACCGTCGATCGAAACGGGGTCGCCCTTCTCAAATCCGATCGTGACAATCGTCGCGGAATCGGGCGCCTGCTCGGGAGAGATCGTGCGCTGATAGACGTAGTCCGGTGGCTCGATTGCCGGATCCTCCAACACCTTGCCCTCAGACGAGGAGTGCAGCAGGTTGGCGTCAACGGAGAATGGTGCCTCGCCACGCTTGTCTTTGGCAACGGGGATCTGATGGCTCTCGGCGAAAGCAATAAGATCTTCGCGGCTTTTGAATTGCCACTCCCGCCAGGGTGCGATGATCTTGATCCCAGGCTCGAGCGCGTGATAGCTCAGCTCAAAACGCACCTGGTCGTTACCCTTGCCGGTGGCCCCGTGACAGACCGCGTCGGCGCCTGTGGCTTTTGCGATGTCGATTTGCTTCTTGGCAATCAATGGCCGCGCAATCGACGTGCCCAGGAGGTAGACCCCCTCATAGAGAGCGTTCGCGCGAAACATCGGGAAGACGTAGTCGCGTACGAACTCCTCGCGAAGGTCCTCGATGTAAATATTTTCCGGCTTGATGCCAAGCATCAGCGCCTTTTCGCGCGCGGGCTCGATCTCGCCGCCCTGACCGAGGTCGGCCGTAAAGGTTACCACTTCGGCGTGATATGTTTCCTGCAACCATTTGAGGATGATCGAGGTATCAAGGCCGCCTGAGTAGGCGAGCACCACCTTGTTGATGGACTGCGCAGCTTCGGTCATAGAGTTCGGCTTTCGGGATAGTCATTCGGATCGGGAGCGCACTATAGGGCGCGTTCACCGCCCTGCAAGTTCCCCCAATGCTGATTTCGCGGACTAATCGCAGTGGCCGGCGAAGTGGCCTGCAGGTCAAGCAAATCGGAAGGCGGTCATAATCGCATTGATGTTAAACGGCGCGAATGCGGCCAGCGTCATAAATGAAGTGGGCGGCCAGAACGGCGTAACGGCATGGCCGCCGCCGGTCGGATAGCTCGCAAAGACCTGTTTCACCGAGACCGCGGCTGCATCCGCCGCATCCATCACAGCGACGTTTGCCTCGGCCGCCGGCCAAGCGACCGAACGCGGAACGCCGGCCGACATCAGCATCAGGGCCATTGGCCAAACAGCCGGCGCTGCTGCAAACGGGAACATGCCGCACCACGGCACAAACGGCGAAACCGCGGCATTTCCAAGCGTGCTATTCGGTGTTGGTGGAAGCCAACGCGGGTCCATCATCCAATCAAACGGCGTCGGCATTGTGCCGTAACCGGCGAACGGGAATCCAGCCTGCTCGCCCGTTCCAAACGTCTTCTCGTCCCCAGCCGGCAATGTGTCGGCCCAAAAATTCAGAACCTGGCTGGTAAGGTCCGCATAAGCTGCAATGATAGCCGCCGTATACCCGAAGGCAGCGTCGGTACAGCTGCGCGTGAAGCGGGCCTGGAGCTTTGGATCGAGCACAGTGCCATCGCCCTTTCATGGCTCACGAACGCGGTGCCGCAAACTCTTCAGATTTCAGACCCATTAACCTCGCGACGGTTGGGCAATGGGATAAACAACTCTAGTCTGTCTGGTACACGCCAACAAGATCGATGCCACGCGGGTCCTAAGAATTTCGTAATCCGATCCAGCCGATCTTACTCACGCCTTGCCGGGAATCTCTGCCCCCGTACGCGACTCCTCATCCGTCATAGAATCGACGCGCCGCCCGCCAGCACGTCTGCCCGCGACCATCCAATAAACAAACCCGCCAAAGAACCCTAGCGTTAGAAAGGCCCGGATGGCGTAGTCGTTCGCTATCGTTGGTTCACCGCCAACTTCGACCAAGTAGTGCGCGATAAAACCGCTAAGCGCAATCGCTATGCCGACGAGCACATAATAGATCCATGAACGGATGCCTAGCCCTTCACCGATTGCAATGGCAACCAGCGCAAACGGAAACGCGAACATTGCTGCGTGTGTCGCCGCCAGAAGAGATAGCATCCCTGCGCTGCCCAGCCGCTCCCATCTCAACTCGGGCGGAAGCGCCGCGATATCGGCCGGCGTTATGACGAACGCGACGACCGCCGCGCCAGCCACCAGACACGCGATGATGAAGCCGAACAGAACCCGGAACAGCGTGCCAAGCATGTTTTCACCTAACTCGTCCCACCCAAAGATCATTTGAGCTTACTAGGCTTAAAACCACTCGCTCAACGAAAAACAGACAGCCTGCCTAACGACGCTTACTTAAGCATTGCGCCCGGCAATTAGCCAGTACACGAAACCGCCGGCGAATCCTGCGGTTGCAAACACCTGCCAAACGATAGTTTCAGGAACGACAACGTTGCCGGACTCGCTCATACGCGCGAGCATGGGCATCGCCGCTAGAGCCAACCCGCCACCAGCAACATAATAGATCGCACTGCGAATGCGCGCTATTTCGCCGACAATGACCACCACAAAAGCCGGTATCAGCGTAAGACCCGTAGCAAGCAGAAGTCCCTGCTGCGTTAGGTCAAACATGGCAATAACAACCTCATTCCCCGATTCCCGCCCGTGCAGAACACCGGTAATGCGTTCCAACCCCAAGGTCACGAGCACAAAACCCGAAGCCGCGGCGGCAATCAGTAGCGCAATGGGAATAATAAATAGGCGACCAACCGTGCTCCAGAACACCTGACCTAGTCTCCGCTTCCTTCAACCTCTGCGGCCGACTGCGCAGGCGCCGTGTTGCGCTCACTCGCCCGTAACCGGACGCTTGCCGATCGAAGCTGCCCACACGCGGCGAAGATATCACGGCCGCGCGGCTGGCGTACGGGGCTAGCATAACCGGCCCGGTTCACCACTTCGGCAAAGCGCTCGATTTGCTCCCACTCTGAACACTCGTAGGGCGCGCCCGGCCAGGGGTTGAACGGTATGAGATTGATCTTGGCAGGGATACCGGCCAGCAGTCGCACCAGCTCACGCGCCTCGGCAAGAGTGTCGTTGACGCCCTTCAGCATCACGTATTCAAACGTAATACGCTTGGCGTTCGAGAGGCCGGGATAGTTGCGGCAGGCGTCGAGCAGCTTAGAAATGGGATATTTGCGATTGATGGGAACGAGCTCGTCGCGCAACTCATCGCGCGTTGCGTGCAGTGAGATGGCGAGCATCGTGCCCGCCTCAGTGCCCCAGCGGCCGATCTCGGGAACGATGCCGGATGTAGATAGTGTGATGCGCCGCTTGGAGACCGAAAGACCTTCGCCATCAGCAGCGATATCCATAGCCTCCTTCACACAATCAAAATTGTAGAGCGGTTCGCCCATGCCCATGAGCACAATGTTCGTGATCTTGCGCTCGGTCGCCGGTAGCAGATGTCCATCGCCGGGCGGCGTCGCGCCTGGCCAGTCACCGATGCGATCGCGCGCCAGGAGTATCTGACCGACAATTTCCTGCGCCGTGAGATTGCGCACCAAGCGCTGCGTACCCGTGTGGCAAAACGTGCACGTCAGCGTGCAGCCGACTTGGCTTGAAATACACAACGTGCCGCGGTCGGATTCGGGAATATAGACCGTCTCGATTTCCGGCGCGTGCGCCTCGCTACCCCGCTTCGGCAATCGCAAGAGCCACTTACGCGTACCGTCAACGGAGACTTGTTCTGTGACGATCTCTGGCCGCTTGAGCCCGTAGCGTACAGCGAGTGCGGCACGCAATTCCTTTGAGACATCACTCATAGCGTCAAAATCGGTGACGCCGCGCACGTAGATCCAGCTCCAAAGCTGATTGGCACGCATGCGAAGCTGCTTCTCCGGCACGCCAACTTGCGCTAGTTCCGCGCGCAAACCTTCGCGACTCAACCCGGCGAGAGAAGGTTTTGCCTGCAATTGGACGGCTTTGTCCGGAATGGGCGCCGTGTCAGTATCGATAGCGAGAGCCATATGTGCCTGCGAAAAGCGGATTGCGCCCCTATCTAGCGTTTCTTGGCTACATCCGAAAGATGGCCAGTGCTGTCCAACATGCCAAAGCCAGCCACTTTCCCGGCTTGAGCGGGGCAAATTGTAGGAGAAAAACGCCTGAATTCTGAAATGGCGCCATTCAGCGTGTGCTCAATTGAGCGCACCCGCCCGCGAAATAGCGGACGCGGAATTCATCAATCGGCTGCAATGACGATGAGTTTGCGCAATCGGTCTCAGGCGACCGGGACCCAGCGACCCGCAACGAAGCCGAATGCGACGGCGTCAGGATGCTGCTTGGCCGAGGTGCTTAGTTGTTCCGCCGACTTGATGTCGTCGGACTTGATGACACGCACCCCGCTCGTGCCAACAAATGCATTGCGAAATCCACTCAACAAGATGACTCGCTTGCCTCGGATCTCGATCTTGGGGCATGCCATTCCACCACCTCCAAGCAGACGGCGGCGCTGCTAGGAGCGGATTTGAGGAAGCCATAAACGCCTCCTACAAAACAATAATCCGCAGCACATGCCGACCATCTACAACATCATTTATACGAGAGATATTTGACGGTTGGAACAACATTCCACTGCGGTAAGTTAAGAGATAAGTGGAAAAAATTGATGCGCTGCAACGTGCAACAATTCTTTTTGCGCCGCACAGCCGCGCACGACCTAGAGAATGAACTTCGACAAGTCCGCGTTCTTCGCAAGATCGCCAAGACGCGACATCACGTAATCGGCGTCAATCGTAATTGATTGACCACCACGATCAGACGCGTCAAACGAAATCTCATCGAGCACGCGCTCCATCACTGTCTGCAAACGCCGCGCGCCGATATCCTCGACCGAAGAGTTGACCTGCACGGCCGTATCGGCAAGCGCGTCAACCGCATCGTCGGTGAAAGTTAGGGCTAAATTCTCCGTCGCCATCAGCGCCACATATTGCTTGATGAGGCTTGCTTCGGGTTCAGTCAGGATGCGGCGGAAGTCCTCGCGTGTCAGTGGTCTCAGCTCCACGCGAATGGGCACCCGGCCCTGCAGCTCGGGCAGCAGATCTGCCGGCTTTACCACGTGAAAGGCGCCCGAGGCGATGAACAGCACGTGGTCCGTTTTTACCGGACCATACTTGGTGGAAATCGTCGTGCCTTCGATAAGCGGCAGCAGATCGCGTTGCACGCCTTCACGCGAAACATCACCGCCGATGCGGCCCGCCTCTGCCCGCGAGCAGATCTTGTCGATTTCATCCAAGAATACGATGCCATTGTTCTCAACCGCATCGATGGCGTCAGCCACGATTATATCTGTGTCGATCAGTTTGTCGCTTTCCTCCGCGATCAACACGTCGTAGCTGTCGGCAACGGTAACCCGGCGTGGTTTTGAGCGCTGGCCCAAGGCCTTGCCAAGAATATCACCGATGTTGACGGCACCGATCGAGGTACCGGGTGCACCGGGAATCTCCAACATCGGCATGCCGGAACCGGCATCCGACACCTGGATCTCAATTTCCTTGTCGTTGAGTTCACCGTCGCGTAGCCGTTTGCGGAAGCTCTCCCGCGTCGTCTCGGCCGCTCCCGGCCCGACCAGTGCATCGAGCACGCGCTCCTCGGCGTTCTTCTCGGCCTTTGCGCGAACTTCTTTTCTCTTAGCCTCCTTAACGAGACCCATCGCGATCTCGAGCAGATCGCGCACGATGCTTTCGACGTCTCGGCCGACGTAGCCTACCTCGGTGAATTTTGTCGCCTCCACCTTTATGAATGGCGCGCCCGCAAGCTTGGCGAGCCGGCGCGAGATCTCCGTTTTGCCCACACCAGTGGGCCCAATCATGAGGATGTTCTTGGGCAAGACTTCTTCTTTGATGTCACCCGTTAGCTGCAGACGGCGCCAACGGTTGCGCAAAGCGATGGCGACAGCGCGCTTGGCGTCGTTCTGGCCAACGATGAAGCGGTCCAGCTCGGAGACAATTTCGCGGGGGGAAAAGTGGGTCATGGAGAGTGAGGCCTCAGTGCGCGGAAACAAGCTTCAGGCCGACAATGCAGCCGACAAGACTGAAGAGGAGAAGGGTTCTGGGAAGCGTAGTGGGTTCGCCATAAGCGTAAATACCAATAAGTACCGTTCCGGCCGCTCCGATCCCCGTCCACACAGCGTAAGCCGTGCCTAATGGAACAGCCTCCAGCGAGCGGTAGAGAAAGTAAAAACTGACGATGCCGAGCGCAAAAAAGGAAAGCGTCGGACCGACCCGGCTCAAACCTTCCGTGTAGCGAAAAACCGTCGTGGCGGCGACTTCGAGCGCACCTGCAAACAGCAGGTAAATCCAGACCATTTTTTGCGTACTCCATTGATTGCGAATTCGCTACCGGCTCGACGGCAGGCTTTCGAGAACCAAATTGGTATTGGTGTAAACGCAGATTTCGGCTGCGATCGCCATCGCTTTGCGTGCGATCTCTTCTGCGTCGAAGGGCTGATCGCGCAGAGCGCGGGCAGCGGCCAGGGCATAGTTGCCGCCCGATCCGATGCCCATGACATCGTTTTCAGGTTCAAGCACGTCGCCCGTGCCTGTCAGCACGAGCGTCGTTTCGCGATCGGCAACGATCATCATAGCCTCGAGGCGGCGAAGATAGCGGTCCGTGCGCCAGTCCTTGGCCAGTTCTACGCACGCACGGGTCAGCTGGCCTGGATATTGCTCGATCTTGGACTCAAGGCGCTCGAAGAGCGTAAAGGCATCGGCGGTCGCACCGGCGAAACCGCCGATGACGTCGCCCTTACCGAGCGTGCGCACCTTGCGGGCATTGGCCTTGATGACGGTGTTACCAATACTAACCTGGCCATCGCCGGCAATGACGACACGACCATCTTTACGAATGGTCAGTATAGTCGTCCCATGCCAAGGATCGGATTGAACTGAACCGGAAGCAAGATTACGCATTGCATTTGCATCTGGGTGAGGAGTGGGTGCGGTAACGGTGTTGCTCTGGTAGGACAGGGCTCAAGCTGATAAACGCTCACGTTTGGTGACGCAAGCTATGGCCATGAGGGGTCCTTTGAAGCGGCAAGCCACGATATCCCGCAAGACGAAAGAGACGCAGATCACGGCGACCGTCGATCTGGACGGCTCTGGGACCTTTGACGTGAAGACCGGCATCGGTTTTCTCGATCATATGTTGGAGCAGTTGGCCCGCCATTCAATGATCGACATTACGCTGAAGGCGGCCGGCGACCTTCATATCGACTATCATCACACCGCTGAGGACACCGGCATCGTGTTGGGTCAGGCGGTCGCCAAGGCACTCGGCGAGAAAAAGGGCATCACGCGTTACGCTGACGTTCTTCTGCCCATGGATGACACGTTGACGCGCGTGGCAGTCGACGTCTCGGGCCGCCCTTATCTCGTATGGAAGGTAGAGTTCTCCAAGCCCAAAGTAGGCGAAATGGACACCGAACTTTTCCGGGAGTGGTTTCAGGCCTTCGCGCAGAACGCCGGCATCACGCTGCACGTGCAGAACATTTATGGCGAGAACAACCACCACATCGCCGAGACTTGCTATAAGGGCTTGGCGCGAGCGCTGCGGCGCGCTGTGGAGCCCGACCCGCGCCAAGCCGGTCGCGTGCCCTCCACCAAGGGCACGCTGGCTGGGTGAGCCCATTGTATTTTCTAGCCGGAGGATGAGCCCGCGTGGTCGTCTACACCGTGCACGAGTCGCCAAAGCCGCCGGCCGATCCTTTGGAGCGAGCAGCGCACCTCGTCTTCATAAAGGATCGTTTCCATTGGCTTGCCGCGATCTTCCCGGCAATCTGGCTGTTCGTGAAGGGAATGTGGTGGGAGCTACTGGCGTATATTGTTCTTATCAGCGCGCTCGTCAGCATCTTGCACTTCCTGGGGGTCACACCGGAAGTTATCGGCATTTTAGCTCTCATCGTGCAGATCGTGTTCGGCTTCGAAGCCGGTGCGCTCTATCGTACCTCGCTAGCACGGCGAGGTTGGCACATGGTGGGAACCGTTACGGGACGCAATGCTTCTGAATGCGAGCGGCGGTTTTTCGAGGCCTGGCTTCCGCAATTGCCGTCCCTTCCAATGTCAGATGCCGCTTTGCCGGCAGCCCACGACGCCATCGCATCATGGATAGAAGCGGCTCTGGCGCGCGTTAAGGATGCCTTTGTGCGTTGGCGGCGCATGTTGGGGGCAAAGGCTTAAGCACGAATGCAAAGTGTCGTTATTGTCGATTATGGCTCCGGGAACCTGCACTCCGCGAGCAAAGCTTTTGAGCGCGCGGCCCGCGAAAGCGAAGTAGACGCCGATGTCCTTGTGACAGCAGACCCCAAGGCAGTTGCGGCAGCTGATCGTATTGTCCTGCCCGGCGTTGGAGCTTTTGCCGATTGCAAGCGCGGCATCGAAGCTGTTGCTGGTTTGAGAGCAGCACTTGAAGAGGCTGTGAGGGCAAAGGAGCGACCCTTCCTCGGCATCTGCGTTGGTATGCAACTTATGGCGACACGCGGCCTAGAATTCGAGGTGACGGAGGGCCTGGGGTGGATCGCAGGCGAGGTGCGCGCCATCAAATCCAACGACCCGGCACTGAAGATCCCGCATATGGGTTGGAACACGCTAACCGTCGTCAACCCGCATCCGCTGCTCTGTGGAATCAAGTTAGGGCCGAACGGATCGCACGCCTATTTCGTCCACTCCTATCACCTGGTGGCAAACGATCAGGCGTCAGTCGTCGCGTTGACAGACTATGGCGGCACGGTCACTGCCATGGTCGCTAAGGACAACATGGCCGGCACGCAGTTCCACCCTGAAAAAAGCCAAACCTTAGGTCTAAGGTTGATCGCCAACTTTCTCCAGTGGCAGCCCTAGCGCCACCGACGAAGACCTTATGGCTTAAACGAAATGGCCGCCCTGTGGGACGGCCATCACGCTGTGTTGAGAAAGAGAGAGAGAGAGAAGAGCGAGAAAAAACGTTCGCCTCAGCACGCGGTAGCAAGCGGCAACTCGGGCTGCGTGTCGGGATCTACCGGGGCTGGGAAGGCGATGACGTTGGAGTCATCGGTGATTTCGAAGGCTGCGCGCCGCTGGCGGAACCAGCGCAGCGCGGTATTAGTGAGCACGGCGTCGTCCTGCACTTCCTGGATCAGGAGGCCGTCGTCCGCCGTGAGAAGCGTTGAAAGCCGTGCCTCAATCGCCTCCTCGCGTTCGTCGGTTTTCATGTACCAGGTCTGATCGAGCGGACGCGCCCAAGAGTGGCCTGCGGCCATGATTTCCTGCGCCAGGGCGTGCTTGTTGCGGCGGGGATCTGCGAGGTCATAGGAAATGATGAGGGTGCGCATGGCGGTCTCTTTCTAGGCTAGGGCTTCTGGGGGGACGCCTTTACAAACCCCACTAGTGCTTCGTTGGTGACTGCGGAACGTAATGAGAACATGCCACGAATCACTGGACTTGTCCAGCTTTTGTTCTTTTCTTGTTCTTGTCTTATATTCAACCAGGTGGCAACGCGCTGTACGCCAGGGACGAAGCTACTCAAACAGGGTCAGCTGATCGGCATGGGGCCCGCGCGAGATGCGCTGGTGCGGACCGTAGTCCACGCGGTTAATCAGCGACGGGTAGCGCGCCGTAAAGACTTCAAACGCCTTGTCTCGGGTGCCGGCAAAGCGCACCTCCTCCCATATCTCGTAGAGTCGTCGCGGATCGCAGCCATAGCGGCGCACAAGGTCGCTGCGGCGGATTCGTAGCCAGCGTGCAATCCAGATATCGACGGCATCCGCTTCGGTTAGCGGCCGGGGTGCTGGCGGCGGCGCAGGCGGAGTGAAAAACGCGAAAGCCATGACAAGAAACACGAGACGCGATTAACGCCAGCCTTGACTTAGCTGACAGGGACCTCTCTATCGATGTCAATGATAGCAATCTGATGGCCAAGGTTGCGTACGCCACGCGAGCGTACCGCCGACACGTGAGAGTATCTTGATCCTCTTTCCCGCAATCGATCTCAAAGACGGACAGTGCGTACGCCTAAAGCTTGGCGAACTAAGCGAGGCGACCGTCTTTAATGATGACCCGGCAGCGCAAGCGCGCACGTTCGAGGGTCAAGGGTTTCAGTACCTGCACATCGTCGACTTGAACGGCGCGTTCGAAGGCAAGCCCGTCAACGCTGACGCGGTCGATTCGATCCTGGACGCGGTCGAAATTCCCGTGCAGCTGGGCGGCGGCATTCGCGAGTTCAAGACGATTGAGATGTGGCTATCCAAGGGCGTCACGCGCGTCATTCTTGGCACCGCCGCCGTACGCAACCCCGACGTCGTGGTGCGGGCGTGCAAGGCCTATCCAGGACGCATTGCCGTTGGCATTGACGCTCGAGGTGGGAAAGTAGCTGTCCAAGGCTGGGCCGAGACATCTGAGCTATCTGTGATGGGGTTGGCGCGGCGGTTCGAGGATGTCGGCGTCGCCGCAATCGTCTACACCGACATCGACCGCGATGGCATCATGAAAGGCCTCAATCTCGAGGCGACGGCAGCTCTGGCCCGCGCAACGAAGGTCCCGGTTATTGCTTCAGGCGGGCTCGCCTCCATTGATGATGTTAAGGCGCTCATGCGTCCCGAGTACGCTATGCTTGAAGGCGCCATCATGGGCCGCGCCCTTTACGACGGCCGCATCAATGCCCACGAGGCTTTAGCCCTCACGAAAACGGCCTAAAAGGCAATACGACGACCGTGCTCAAGACCCGCATCATCCCTTGTCTCGACGTCAAAGACGGCCGTGTTGTCAAAGGCGTCAACTTTGTCGATCTTATCGACGCGGGCGATCCTGTCGAAGCGGCGGCGGCTTACGATGCGGCCGGCGCCGACGAACTTTGCTTTCTCGACATTACGGCCAGCCACGAAGAGCGAGACACAATCTTTCACATCGTCGAACAGACAGCTGAGCGCTGCTTCATGCCTCTCACCGTGGGCGGCGGCGTACGTACGATTGCCGACATCGGCCGGCTGCTGAATGCCGGCGCCGATAAAGTATCGATCAACACAGCGGCGGTGAAGAACCGCGAATTCGTGGAGGAAGCCTCCGAAAAGTTTGGCACTCAATGCATCGTCGTCGCCATCGACGCCAAGAAAGTCTCAAAACCCGGCAAGCCCAACAAATGGGAGATATTCACGCACGGCGGGCGCACACCCACAGGCATTGACGCAGTCAAATATGCCAAGGAGGTGGTGGCTTTGGGTGCGGGCGAGATTCTGCTCACCTCAATGGACCGCGACGGCACGAAGGCCGGATTTGATCTTGATCTCACACGCGCTATTTCCGACGCTGTCAGCGTGCCTGTCATCGCCTCAGGCGGCGTGGGCACACTCGATCATCTCGTCGAGGGCGTCACGAAGGGCGGCGCAAGCGCGGTGCTCGCCGCGTCGATCTTTCACTTCGGTACCTATTCGATTGCCCAGGCCAAAAGTCACATGGCCGCCGCGGGCATTGCGGTCCGACCACCCGGCTAGGCAGCAGCCGAGAGCTTTTGTTGACACGTATCCAGCACCGCGATGAGCTCGCTTTCTGGAACAGCCCCGCCAAAGTAATGCCCCTGCACCTCATCGCAGCCGGCAATTGCCACGCATTTGAACTCGCCCAGCGTTTCAACGCCTTCTGCGACCGTCCCGATGCCAAGTGCCCGCGCGAGCGCCGTCACAGCATTGACGATTGCTGCGCAATCCTTGCGGTTGAGCTGATCGCTTATAAAGGACCGATCGATTTTGATCTTGTCGAATGGAAAATTGCGTAGATAGCTGAGTGACCCGCTAACCTTTCCAAAGTCGTCAAGTGATGCGCTGATGCCGCGTTCGCGAAGTTTTGGCAAGACCTCGCGCAGACGCCCTCCATCGTTGAGCAAGACCGCTTCGGCTATCTCCAGCTCCAGCCGACTTGGAGCCATATTCATCGTCGCAAGCGTTTGATCGATGACGTCAAGAAGATCACCGTTATCTATCTGCAGGGACGACACGTTGACCGTCACGTTCATATCTTTGGGCCAGTTTGCAGCGGCTTTGCAGGCTTCGCTCAAGACCCAGCGCCCGATCTCGAGCATCTGGCCGTTTTGCTCAGCCAACGGCAGAAAATCCTTGGGCATCATCAAACCGTGCTGAGGATGCTCCCAGCGCAAGAGCGCCTCGCAGCTCGAAACATGCCCGGATTTAAGATTGATGATCGGCTGATAGTGCAGCCTGAGCTGCCCGCTGCGAACTGCCGAGCGCAGGTCTCGATCAAGCTGGTGGGTGAGGTCAGGTATTTGCTTCGCCGTTGATTGAAAAATATTGAACCCATTGCGGCCTGACGACTTCACGTCATAAAGCGCGACATCAGCTTTCATCATGAGCTCGTCGGCGGCCGTTCCATGCTCCGGCGCACTGACGATGCCGACGCTCGCACTGAGGCTTACCGAATGCCCGAAGATGTGGAACGGCTTTGATAGCCCTTGCATAACGCGCCGCGCCAATTTCTCACATTGTTCACGCCGCCCCACGCTCATCTGAATAATGGCGAATTCGTCGCCGCCAAGCCGTGCCAAGAAATCGGTTTTCCGGATACCGGAGCGCAGGCGCTCAGCAACAGCCTTCAAGAGTGCGTCACCAACTGGATGGCCCAACTTATCGTTGACCTCCTTGAAATAATCGAGATCGATCCAGTGCAAGGCAACGGCTTGGTCTTGATCGATTACTTTCAGAGCTTCTTCAAATGATTCTCGGAAATAGAAGCGGTTTGCAATACCGGTAAGCGGATCGTGGCGGGCAAGCCATTCTACCTTCTCATCGGCCCGGCGCCTTTCAGTAATGTCCTCCTGCACGTCCACCCAACCGCCGTCGGCGAGCGGCTGGTACGTGACGAGAAACGTGCGGCCGCCGCTCAAGCTCTGCGTACGCGTGAAGGTTTTTCCTGTGGCGAGTTTCTGAGCGTGCATCTTGAGCCACTGGGCCTGCCGGCTTCGCTCCTCTTCACCGTCGCGTCCGGTTTCTTTCTTGATGTGATAGCGAAGGATATCAGCAAGCGGCGTACCAGGCTTCGTTAGCTCTTCAGGCAGATCATACATCTCCCGATAACTGTCGTTGCACACGATCAAACGCTGATCGGCATCAAACATCGACAAACCGCGAACCATGTTGTTGAGGGCGATCTCGAACCACGTGTTCAAGCGCTCAAGCTTCTTCTTCTGCTTGAGCAGAGCGTCAATCCGCCCACCTAGAGCAACCTCGCTCACCGGCAGCGGAGGAACTCCCTTCCCGCGGTTCAACTCATCAGACAACGCATCGCTCCACACGCGACGTGGGCCAGCTCATGCCCACTTCTTCGAACGTAGAAGGATACGATCCCGCGGTATTCCGCGGCTTAAACTCGTCATGGAGGTTTCATGCAAAAGCAATCTGCGTCCGTAACGAATTGGCTCCCGGCCCGGGCCAAGACAGCCGAAGAATTGGGCCCTGACGACGAGCGCGGGCGCCTCAAGGTTAATGGCGGCCTTCCCGGCAGTATTCGCGGAAGGAGAATTTCTCAACGGAAAGCGCTCGATGAGCGTTACTCAGACCGTCTTTCCCTTGAATAAGCAAAGGTCTTGGATAATGCACCGCGCGCACTCGGGACGCCGCGCTTTGCATACATAGCGACCGTGCAAGATGAGCCAGTGGTGCGCGTGGACGCCCGCTTCTGGCGGAACGATGCGAAGCAAATCCTCTTCGACGGCGAGCGGAGTTTTGCCGTTGGACAACCCTATGCGGTTGGCGACGCGAAACACATGCGTGTCGACCGCAATGGTTGGTTCGCCGAAAGCGACGTTCAAGACGACGTTCGCCGTTTTGCGGCCAACGCCCGGCAGCGCCTCGAGCTCTTCGCGATCACGCGGCACTTGCCCGCCGTGCGCTTCGTTAAGCTTTTGAGACAGCAGGATCACGTTGCGCGCCTTGTTGCGATAAAGGCCGATAGTCTTGATCATTTCGCGCAACTTCGCCTCGCCGATTTTCACCATTTTCTCCGGCGTATCCGCGATCTTGAATAGCGCGCGCGTAGCCTTGTTGACGCCTGCATCAGTGGCCTGCGCGGAAAGCACCACGGCGACGAGCAACGTGAAGGGATTGACGGATTCCAGCTCACCCTTGGGCTCAGGATCATTGGCAGCAAAGCGGCGGAAAATCTCGGCTATGGCGTCCGGCTTGAGCTTCGGCCGGTGCGCGGCAGCACCTTTCCGCGCGCGCGCCCGCGATTTTGTGCTGGCGCGGCGGCCACTTGTAATAGGTCGATTAAGGCTCTTCATAATCACTGCGTCTGCGGATAGGCTTGCCACATGAACGAGATCGATAGCGTAAATCAAGACGACGGCGCCTTCCGTGCCGTCCTGCACCAGCACCGGTCATTGAGCCCCACGGGATTCCTCATCCTCATGACGGCGATCGGTTGTGTAAGTTTCGCGATGGGCATGGTCTTTCTGGCCATGGGCGCTTGGCCGGTCTTCGGTTTCTTTGGGCTCGACGTAGCGCTGATTTATTTGGCGTTCAAACTCAATTACCGGTCAGGGCGCCTCTATGAGACGGTTGAGCTGACCTCGGAGATTCTGACGGTGACGCGCGTCCATCCTTCCGGCAAGCGCGAAAATTTCGATTTCAACCCTTATTGGGTGCGCGTCCTGCTTGCTCAGCGGGCGGACGGCCGCACCGACCTGCAACTGGCCTCGCATGGCCGCGAATTCTCGTTTGGGCGCTTTCTTACCGACGACGAGCGGCGTGATTTCTCGAACGCACTTTCAACCGCGATCTCGCAGGCGCGTGTTGCCCGCGTTTGAAGCCTGTCCACTTTCGCACTTGAAAAAGCAAGAATCGGGTCGCTTGAGGGCCTGGGCTCGCATAAATTTCGCGTCATGCGAGTTGAATCGATCACACGATTACCTTTGGGACCGGAAAAGCAACCCAAAAGCACAGCGAAAGCAGCGGCCAGTGGCGACAGCTTGAAAGACTATGAACTCATCAAACGCAGCGTCCGCTTCCTCACCCGATCGTGGCGTGAGCAGCCGAGCCTTGATGATCTTGCCGGGCACTTAGGCCTAAGCCCCGCACACTGCCAACGCCTGTTCAAACGCTGGTGCGGTTTGAGCCCCAAGGAATTCATGGGCGCGATTGCCATCGATCACGCCCGGCAACTGCTCCAAGACTCAGCTAGCGTCCTCGATGCCTCTCTGCAGAGTGGACTTTCGGGCGCTGGGCGGCTGCACGACCTGTTCGTCTCGCACGAGGCGATGACGCCAGGCGACTACAAGCGACGCGGCGCGGGGCTGGAAATGGCGTACGGCTATCATGCAACTCCCTTTGGCGAGGCGCTGGTCATGGCGACAAAGCGCGGTTTAGCCGGTCTTGCATTCGTCGAAGGTGAGAAAGGCGGTTCACGCGAGGTGGTGCTCGCCGAAATGATGCACCGCTGGCCTGCGAGCCAATTCGTTGAAGCGCCGGAGCGCACCGCCCCCCACGTTGTCAAAATATTCGCATCGGCAGCCAATGTAGGAGGCGAGCAACATGTGCGGCTGGTGCTGATCGGAACGGACTTTGAAGTTCGCGTTTGGGAAACACTACTCAAAATTCCGGTTGGCCGAGCCGTCAGTTATGGCGATATCGCGCGGCACATCGGGCACCCAACGGCCTCACGCGCAGTTGGCACCGCTGTGGGGCGCAATCCGATCTCGTTCGTGGTGCCCTGCCACCGCGTGATGCGAGCCGACGGGGGCCTAGGCGGGTATCACTGGGGCGTGACACGCAAGCGCGCCATCATCGGCTGGGAGACCGGTCAGCTTGCGGCACACGGATAGGCGCAGGGGCTACTCCGCAATGTTCCGGTTTTGGCATCCCGCAGAAGAATCCGTGAGACGAGGAACGGCAAGCGCCAACCCCATTCCGCAAAGTCGCTCGGTTCGAATAAAAAGAAACGGCACGCGCCAATGATGACGAGCAAAAGGAAGAATTCGAGCGTCGCGGTCGTTTGAATCCAGCTCGTGGCAAAACCACGCTGATGAGGTTTAGCGTGCTCGGCAACGTACGTTGCTGCACCGCCGTATTCACCACCCAGCGCAAGTCCTTGAAGGAGGCGCAACGAAACGAGCAAGACGGGTGCCAACCAACCGATCGAGGCGAAGGTCGGAATAGCCCGACGACAAATGTCGCAGACTCCATAACAAGGATCGTGATGAGGAACGTATATTTGCGGCCAGCCAGATCGCCGATGCGGCCTTTGCACTTCCGCTAGCACACCATCGTGTTACTGAGGAGCTTCAATTCGAGCCGCCGATTTTGCCAACCAGCACACGGCGTTAGTCGGGCGCGGGCAAGAGAGCGCTGCTGCGGCCCAACATCCAATAGGCGACGAGCCCAATCCATTCGCGCGTTACAAGGTCTAGCCGCCGCAAGCCTTCAGAGGGCGCATCGAAAGGCACAAGTGCGTCCGACCAGCCGGCCGTTCGATAGTCGACCGGCCACGCCTCGACATCAAAGCCTGCCTTACGAAAGGCGCCGATCGCTCTGGGCATGTGCCACGCTGACGTCACGAGCAACCACCGCTCATCGGGCTTTGGCTGCACCAGCTCCTTCGTGTAGAGCGCGTTCTCCCACGTGCTGCGCGCCTTCTTTTCGATTAGCAGCCGATTCGAATCCTCGATTCCGAAGTCACGCAGGATCAACTTTGCGGCATCGGCACCAGTACTCGTGGCGGTGAAAAGTCCGATCGAGGCACCGGTGAAGACGATTTTTGCATCGGGAAACCGCCGCGCGAGTGCCGCCGTCTCGGTGAGGCGCTCGGCGGCTTCATTGACCGCGTGCACGTTGCGCCCGGCACTCACGCGGGCGCTTTCCACTCCGCCTAAAACAACGATGCCTTGGACGTCTTGACCAGACAAGTCCGGCCGTGAAAACCGCTCTTCAAGCGGCAGAATTAACCACACGCCAAGCGGGAGCAGCCCCCCAAGGACGAACATCGCGGCGCTCAAAATTACAAGACGCTCAGCTGTTTTGCGATACCGCGTCCTCAAGAGTGCAGCAGCGCCTACAAGCAATATGAGCAGCAGCGCCGACGGCTGCGCGAAATACCAGAATATTTTGGACAGGTAGAACAACACGCGTATCCACCTTGCAACGGCTTAGCAAAGTTCTACGTAACACGCAGCCGTGCCGGCATTGAGCACGAGGCCATCACAGTTTGTGTTAGACTATCACGACTGGCCAGCTAGCCGCGCACAAGTGAAACGAGCGCAAATGTCTCGCTATCATTCGAAGTCTACATCCGGAGAGAGGAAGCCCATGCGTACTCTAGCTGCCTGCGTGCTGTTAGTGGCACCCTTAACCTTCGCGCCGGCACATGCCATGAGCGCTGTTCCAAACGCAACGCAATCATTCGACGGTGTCATTGCCGTGAAATCTGGTCGCTACGCCAGAAATAACTGCACGCCCGTCAACGGTCCGTACGGCTTCTACGGAAACATTTTTTGCCGACCCACTGAGCAAGAATACATGCGCAATCTTGGCTCGAACTGGCCTCAGAAAGATCCGGCCTACGACCGGGCGTACAGGTACTACAAGCCGAGACGGTAAAGCGGTGGCGCCCTTGTACAAGAGTGCGGATCGCTAGTTGAAACGGCCGCCTCTTTGCAGGACCTCGATCTTGTAGCCATCGGGGTCCTCGATAAAAAAGAACTTACCGAAGGGCTTGCCTTCATGGGTCATCTGCTTGATGTCCTTGGGGACAAGACCCTGCCCCTCCATGCGCTCGCGCTCCGCTTCCAGATCATCGACCGCAAAGGCCAAATGGCCATACCCGTTACCCAAATTGTAGGGCTCGGTAGTGCCCTTGTTGACGGTCAGCTCCAATTCAAAAGGAACATCCGGCCCGCTCATGTAAATGAGCGTGAAGTCGGGAAAATCCACGCGGTCCGCAATCTCTAACCCGAATGCCTTACGGTAAAAGTCGACAGAGCGCGCCTCGTTGAGCACACGCACCATCATATGGATCGGCTTGGCCATAGTTTCCTCTCGTTCTTTTTGACGTTTGCTTGCGCCAGCTAGCTGCCCGTGAACGTCAGGTCGGCCGGCGAGATCAACACGCCGAATTGCTGACACCAAATCACTACGCTTGGATAGTTCTTAAGGTCGACCCCACCGGTAATCGGATACTTCTGGCTGCCCTTGAAGCTGCGCAGCTTGCCGAGGTCAATGAACATCGTGTTGGAAACGTCAGCTTCGCTGCGCACCTCTTCCTTTGGCACGAGATAGACGTGATAGTCGGGGCCGGGTCCCACTTCGAAGTCAGGCTCAAGAAATACTGTCCCCTCGTAGACTGTTACCTTCCCCGAGCCGTAGTGAATGGGGTCATTCGGATTGGCATGAATAAAGGTGCCGTTGGCAACGACCTTCGTGCGCTCAGCTTCTGTGACTTGCTCATTCGCTGGCGGCGGCGGGAACACATAGGGGAAGAGAAAGAAGCCCAGCGCTGTACCGAAACCCACACCCAGCACACCGCCAACCAGAAAGATCACGATCGAACGCCACATGCTCTCTTAATCCCGTTCCGTTCGCTTAATGCCAGGGCTTTGCAACGGACGTCTTTTCCTCGAAGCTTTTAATATGCTCGTGCTTTTCCATCGTCAGACCAATGTTGTCGAGACCATTAAGCAGGCAATGCTTGCGGAACGGATCAATGTCGAACTTGATGACACCGCCATCAGGCCCGCGAATCTCTTGCGATTCCAGATCGACGGTAATCGTCGCGTTGGCGCCACGGCTTGCGTCATCCATTAGCTTATCGACATGAGCCTGCGGCAGCTTGATGGGCAGAATGCCGTTTTGGAAGCAGTTATTGTAGAAAATGTCGGCGAAGTCCGGCGCGATGATGCACCGGAAGCCGAAATCGAGAAGCGCCCACGGCGCGTGCTCACGCGAGGAGCCGCACCCGAAATTCTCTCCTGCGACTAGGATCTTTGCGTCGCGATAGGCGGGCTGGTTCAGGACGAATTCGGCAATTTCTTTGCCCGCATCGTCGTAGCGCAACTCGAAGAACAGGCTTTTGCCCAGACCGGTCCGCTTGATCGTCTTCAAGAATTGCTTGGGGATGATCATGTCGGTGTCGACATTGCGCATGGGTAGCGGCGCTGCGACACCGGTTATCTTGGTGAACTTGTCCATTGCCTGCCTCGCGAGGCTCCTCTCAGGTTCTCAATGCATCCGCCAATGCGCAGAAATAACCTTCCGCTGATGACAGACGATCAACGCGCAGTGGCATACGGCCAGAAACGACCAAATCGTAAAGCTCGGCCGGACCAAGCTGTTCAAGCCGCCTTTTAACGCCAGCAAGCTTTCTCCCGTCAAGGTGATGTTCCAAGGCGTCGACCATCGTTTCGACGTAGCCCGTAATCCGACCGAGTTCGCGAATGGCCTGATTGCGGGCCTTTTTGTTGCCCGGCGCGTTCTCAAGCTCTTCCAGCGCCGCGCCCGCGCGGGCTAGCGTGGCGGCGATTTCGTCGGCGTAACCGGCAATCCGAAGGCGCCGCTCACGGTCAAGGGCCGACAGCGCGCCGAGCCAACGATAGACGGTCTCGGCGAGGGCAAGAAGCCGACGCGTATATTCGGAAAGGCGCATGCCGTGCCGCTTCCCGGCGGTGAGGACACCAATGGTACGCGCGTAGCTAGAAGCGGGGATAACCCGCAGCGTTGAAGCTGCGGTCGAAAGTCAGCACTCAGTGAACTTTCCGCGCCGAGAAACACTGGCGCATATATTCGCAACGATGCGATCCAGAAAAATGCATGCTGTCGCCCGTGGCCGGCCGAATAAACTCGCAGATCTCTTCGACGCCTCCCGGAGACAACCAACCTTGCCTGCGGCCGCGCTGGACTGCGAAGCAATCGGCCGTCGCCTCGTCCGGTCCGCGAAATTGATGGCCGCATTCGTGCGAATAGATCCACAGCTTGACCGGGGTCGAGACCCTGCCAAGCAGCTTCATATTCATGATCAGATAACCGGGGTATGCGGCGCCATAGTCGTCGAGCTTGTTGTCGATAACTGTCGGGCGAGTACCACAGTAAAGCTTGTAATCGTCCAGCTTGAACTCACCGGGCTCGACGATCCTTGCATCGCCACCCACATGCTCAACGTATTCTTCGGGCGTTGGCGTTCTCATATCTGCCATCGCGGCAGTGAGCCCGAAAACCAGCAGTGCAAGCAGCACCCAAGCCAAGCGGTATGATTCGCGGCCGATTCTCATAGTCTAACTTCTTGGAAGTCCCCGTAGTCCCAACTAACAATATTTAACACGATAGACCCCAGCGACCAAGTAGGTGCGGCCATTTCAGGCCCCCGAAGAGCGCTCGATTCCCGCCATGTCCGCATCGGAAAAGCCAAAGTGGTGTCCAATCTCATGCACAAGAATGTGTTCAATAAGGGCACCGAGCGTCTCATTGCCGGCTGCCCATTCTTCCAAGATCGGCCGCCGGTAGAGGAAAACCATGTCGGGCTGGCGTGGCACATCCAACACGCTTTTCTTATCGAGACTAACGCCGTGGTAGAGACCGCTGAGTTCCAACGGATTTTCGATACCGAGCGCGTGCAAGACCTCCTCGGTAGCGAATTCTTCCACGCGAATGAGAACGTCGCCGGCTTTTTCCTGGAACTCAACCGGTAGTCGCTCCCAGGCCGCTGCCGCTATTCGCTCAAAGTCGGCAAGACTTGGAGATGATGCGGTTTCCCAATTCGTCTTGCTGGTCATTCTAGGCAGACTTGTGGGCTACGATGATCGCTTCTTGAAGTGTGAACGCAAAGCCGCTTTCGCTAGTGTGAGGGCGTAGAAATCCCTTCAAGGGCTGTTCCTGCAACATGGTACTCAGCCGGTTCACCGTGGCTTCATCGCAACGCATACGCGCGGTCCATCCGCTAAAGGGGACCTCTTGATCAATGTGCTCAAAGCGAGCAATCGAAAACCCGATATTCTCCATAAGTTTCAACCACTCACTTAAGGTCAAGCAGCGGCCGTGACTGGGATCGCGCAGCTTTTCGAACGCGTTGTAGATAATCACCAAATCGCGCAGTTCCGTGTCTGATGCGTCGGGCAGGATTTTCGCATCCGGGCTGATATTGTCGACAAGCGCGAACGTCCCGCCGGGTGACAGAACACGCCAGACCTCGCCGACGAAAGCGGCCACGTCAGGAAAGTGATGCGCGGCGAGCCGGCATGTCACCAATTCAAAGCTCGCATCAGGAAACGGCAACACCCCGGCGTCGGCGTACTTCGTCTCGACGTTCGTGAGACTCTTGTTGGCGGCAACCTTCAGTGCCTCTTGAAGCATCTCGGTTGTGATGTCGCTGGCGACAACTTGCGAGACATGCGGCGCGAACGCAGCCGCCGTATGCCCCCCTCCGGTTGCAACGTCCAGCGCGCGCCAATGGGATTGGGGCGCGACAAGCTCCACGACCCGCGCCAGGCTTGGACCTTTCGCATGAACGGCGGAGGCCGCGTAGTCGGCCGCGGCGGCGCCGAATTTTTCTTTCACAAGAGATTTGGACATCGAAGCGAATTTCCGTGTTAGCCCCAGCTTCGAATGTCGACAAAATGCCCCTCTATCGCCGCCGCCGCCGCCATGATGGGTGAAAGCAAATGTGTCCGCCCCATGCGGCCCTGGCGGCCCTCGAAGTTTCGGTTGGACGTGGAGGCGCAACGCTGCTGCGGCTTCAACTGGTCGGGGTTCATGCCCAGACACATGGAGCATCCAGGCTCACGCCATTCAAAGCCGGCATCCTTGAAGATCTGATCGAGGCCTTCCGCTTCGGCCTGCGCCTTAACGAGGCCTGAGCCCGGCACGATCATCGCGTAATCAAGACGCTCAGAAATTTTCTTGCCTTGCACGATCTTGGCGACAGCGCGCAAGTCCTCGATGCGCCCATTGGTGCACGAGCCGATCCACACCACGTCGAGCGGGATGTCAGTCATCTTGGTGCCGGGCTTCAACCCCATGTATTCAAGCGCGCGCTGCATTGAGGCGCGCTTGTTCTCATTCTCTAGCTCGGCCGGATCGGGCACGACACCGGTGATGGCAGCCACATCCTCAGGGCTCGTGCCCCAGGTTACGATCGGCGGCAGATCGGCCGCTTTCAGCTTCACTTCGGTATCGAAGTGCGCGCCCTCGTCAGAGTGCAGTGTCTCCCAATGACGCATAGCCATTTCCCAAGCGGCTCCCTTCGGTGCCTTGGGCCGGCCCTTGATAAACTCATAGGTCTTTTCGTCGGGCGCGATCATGCCGGCGCGCGCGCCGCCCTCGATCGACATATTGCAAACAGTCATGCGCCCTTCCATCGACAGCGATCGGATCGCCTCGCCGGCGTACTCAAGCACGTGGCCTGTACCCCCTGCAGTGCCTATCTCACCGATGATGGCAAGGATGACGTCCTTTGCCGTGACGCCTTTGGGCAGCTGCCCGTCCACCGTCACACGCATATTCTTGGCTTTCTTTTGAATCAGCGTCTGCGTGGCAAGCACGTGCTCTACCTCGGACGTCCCAATGCCGTGGGCGAGCGCGCCGAATGCCCCGTGAGTGGAGGTATGGCTGTCACCGCAAACGATTGTCGTGCCTGGTAGCGTGAACCCTTGCTCCGGGCCAACAACATGGACGATGCCCTGGCGCACATCGAGCTCGTTGTAATACTCAACGCCAAAGTCCTCTGCATTCTTAGCCAGCGTATCGACCTGGATCTTGCTCTCTTCGTCGTCGATACCCTGACTGCGATCTGATGTTGGAACGTTGTGGTCAACAACAGCCAGTGTTTTGTTGGGTGCTCGCACCTTGCGACCCGACATACGCAAACCCTCGAACGCCTGCGGGCTTGTCACTTCATGCACGAGGTGACGGTCGATGTAGAGCAGACACGTTCCGTCCGGCTGAGTGTGAACAACGTGTTCGTCGAAAATCTTGTCGTAGAGCGTCTTGGCCATTACTCGATCTCGTTCCAAACAAGCGAGCGGCACTTGCCGCCACCAAACCCACGTGCATTTCAGCACCCTGCCGCCGCCGGGCGCATGACTGAGTTCCTAGCCGCCGATGCTCAAGAAACCATAGCCGCTTAGATAGCGACTCGCTTGTCGGGCCGCAAATTCTGTAACCCCAGCGAGCTGGGCCCCAGCATCAGTATTTCCATTGCCGGGCCTTAGCGACTAGGAAATCCCGCAGCACCTGCACCTTCTTCGACGCTTTTAGCTCCTCGGGATAAACGAAAAGGATCGGCAAGACAGGCGGATCGATCTCAGTAAGGACGGGCACAAGTTCTACCTCTTCGTCGGTCATATAGTCGGGGATCATGCCGATGCCGATGCCAGCCCGGATTGCGGAGCGCAAGGCAATGACGCTGTTGGCGCGGAAGGCGGGTTCTCGCGGGCCGCGGCCATCGCGACCCACTGTCTCGATCCAAGTTATTGCCGACAGGTGCTGGGCCGGCTGACCGCTGTAGGAAACGATTCGGTGATGGTCCAGTTCCTCAAGCGTATTCGGCGCACCAAAGCGGCGCACGTACTGGGTGGAGGCGAAGGCGCGCACCTTGGCGCTAAACAGCGCGCGGCGGATAAGATCGGTCTGACCCGGTTCTTGCGTCCAGATGGCCACATCGGCTGCGCGCATACCAATGTCCAACTGCTCATCGTTCAAAAGCAGCTCGATCCGGATCTCTGGATAGATCTCTTGGAATTCCCGCAAGCGCTGCGTCAACCAAACCGTACCGAAGCCAATAGGCGCTGTAATGTGTAGTTCGCCCGTGGGTTGCGACGTCGAGTCCGACAACAACGTCTCTGCGGTATGCAGTTTGTTGATGACGTCCGACGTGGTCCGGTGCAACAGCTCGCCCTGCTCGGTCAACATGAGCCCGCGTGCATGGCGATGAAATAGCGCAACTTTGAGCTCTCTCTCGAGTGCAGAAACCTGCCGGCTGACCGCTGACTGGCTCATATGCAGGCTATCCCCGGCATGCGTAAAGCTACCGGCTTCGGCGGCGGCGTGGAAAATTCTGAGCTTGTCCCAATCCATGGATCAATCACATCGGTCAACCCGACTGCACTGTCGGTTTTGAATTGTTGCATCGCAACATAGCTTACCCAAAGATCTATGAACAGGGTGGGCGCGCTCTTGAACTGCGGCATCTGGCTCTCGTTATATGCAACCGCAGCACCTTCGAATGCCCCTGCAAGTGAGGAGGTTGAGCATGAAGTCAATTCAGCCGGGCCTAACGATCCTAGCGCTTCTTGTCTTGGTGGCGCCCTTACAGGCAGAGCCCGTCAAGTTGTGGGAGACAGCCGGATTCAAGGGTCCTGAGTCCGCCCTGCCGGTTGCAGCTGAGGGCTTTGTCTACGTCAGCAATGTCGCCGGCAAGCCAACCGAGAAAAACGGCAACGGCTTCATCTCTAAGGTCGCACTGGCTGACGGTAAGATTATCGAGCTCGAATGGGCAAAGGGCATGAATGCGCCAAAGGGGCTCGCGCTCGCCGATGGTCTACTCTACACGTCTGACATCGACAAGCTCGTTGCGATCGATACAAGGACTGGCAAAATCGCGGCGCGTTACGCTGCTGCTGGCGCAAAGTTCCTCAACGATGTGACAGCCGATAATTCCGGCCGCGTTTACGTATCCGATTCAGGAACAAGTGCGATTTGGCGGTTGGCTGACGGCAAATTCGAAAAATGGCTCGAAAGCAAGGACCTTAACAACGTCAACGGACTTCTCGCGCAAGGCGACAAGTTGATCATCGCTCCGTGGGGCAAGGGGCGCGAGGACGGGAGCGCCGAGCCGGCACGCTTATTAATGGTGTCGCTCAAGGACAAGACCGTTCGCCCACTCGGCGACGGTGCGCCAATTGGCAACCTCGATGGCGTCGAACCGTTCGATGCGTCGAACTATCTCGTCACCGAATTTATGGGCGGCGGTCTTTATCGCGTTAATATTTCAGGCGCGGCCGAACTCATGATCGATCTCGATCAGAGCAGCGCGGACATAGGCTACGTCCCGGCGACTCACATTGTCCTGATCCCAATGCTCAGAAAGGACAAGCTGCTCGCATACCGCCTTAAGTGACCCGATCACGGCTCACTCGGCAGCTTCGGCTTCGATCTCCAGCGTGGCGAAATAGCGTTCAGCTTCCAGCGCGGCCATGCAGCCCATTGCTGCGGCTGTGACCGCTTGACGGTAGACCTCATCGGTCACGTCGCCGGCTGCGAACACGCCGGGAATTGACGTCTCTGTTGAGTCAGGCTTTGTCACGATATAGCCCGTCGAAGTCACATCGAGCTGACCGCGAAAGAGCTCTGTCGCTGGTGCATGTCCAATTGCAATAAAGACACCGTCGGCCGAGTGCTCCGTCACCTGGCCCGTTTTAATGTTCTTTAGCTTAATGCCCGTAACGGCTTTGGGATCCTGCGTGCCGACGATCTCGTCAACAGTGTGATCCCATACCACCTCGATCTTCGGGTTCTTGAACAGCCGGTCCTGCAGAATTTTTTCCGCACGAAGGCTGTCGCGCCGGTGCACCAAAGTGACACGCTTGGCAAAGTTCGTGAGAAAGATCGCTTCCTCAACAGCGGTATTGCCGCCGCCCACAACGATCACATCCTTCTCTTTGTAGAAGAAGCCATCGCAGGTGGCGCATGCCGACACGCCATAGCCCTTAAGGTTCTCTTCCGATGGAATGCCGAGCCAACGCGCCTGCGCGCCCGTGCAGATGATGAGTGAATCACACGTGTAGACGTCATCGGACTCGCCTTCGAGACGGAAAGGACGCGCCTTGAGATCCACCTTCGAGATATGATCCATGATCATCTCCGCTCCGACGTTCTCGGCCTGCGCCTTCATCTGCTCCATGAGCCAAGGGCCCTGGATTACATCGGCAAATCCCGGGTAATTCTCCACGTCGGTCGTGATCGTCATCTGGCCGCCAGGCTGCGAGCCCTCGACCAATACGGGCTTGAGCATGGCGCGCGCGGCATAGACGGCAGCCGTATAGCCGGCCGGCCCGGACCCGAGAATGAGGACCTTGGCGTGCTTAGGTTCGGTCATCGTTCGTTTCCTCCGCAGCATCGCCGCGCGCCGCGCGCGTCAGATTGGGGTGCTCATATAGGCCTGCGGGCCCACTGGTCAATGCGTGTGGCAATTCAGCAGCAAACAGAATTGTGTCCCCACAGCGGAGCACTGGTGTGCACGCAAATCATTGCGCCGCGCCAGCCCGGCACGCTAGCCTAGACAACGAGCCTTGAAGCGGCAGGTGGGGGTGGACCATGTCGAGCGTATTAGGGAAGGTCGCAACGACGGCATATGGGGTCTTCGATCGCGTCTGGACGGCAGTTTGCTGGCCACTTATTGGTCTCCTCAACCTCATCTTCCGGCCCGATCCACAGACCGGGGCAGTGAACTTGTGGAAAGTCGGGCTGTGGTTGTGCGCCAACGCCGCCATCCTCTACTTCACCATTACAGACCTGACGTCACGTCCGCTGTTCTGGACGCTTATCGCTTTTCTTGTCGTGCACATCCTGATCATGTTGAGCAGCCTGCGCATCATGTATGAGGAAAAGCGCGTCATGGAGGGATCGCTCGCGCCAGAGCACATGACGTTCTCCGCATTTGATGCCGTCAACAACATGCCGATCCTTGCCTCCTCCGTCTTCTTCTACATTCTGGGGCTTGCCGCTCTCATTGAGACGATTGAAAAAGCTGAACTGGCGAGCATCTTGAAGCAGCGCCCAAGTTTGATGCACGAATATGCAGAGTATCTTGCCTGCGTCGTGAACGAGATCCCGATCCTCGGTTCGGTTGTCAATGCGTGGGCCAACGTTACTGATCTATCCGACAACATGTCGGCTGATATTGTTTACAGCGGGTGGACGGGCAACGCCGTCCGGCTCTTCATCGTGGTGACAATCAGCATCATCGTGGTGCGCGCGTTCCTCTTGCGCTTCCAGCAGTGGAGCCAAGAGGTCGCAATGGCGCACGCCATCGAAGAGGGAACAGCAAGCCCAGAAACGATGAAAAAGCGGCTCGTGCGTATGCCGACAACGTTTAAGAATCATCTGTTAGCCGCTGCATTGACCCATCCCGACGGCGCTGTGCGCCGGCGCGCGATGGCAGCCATGTCGAGCCTCAACGTGCCAAATTTTGGGCGCGAGCTTCTCCAGCGCCTCAATCAGCACCTCGATCCAGACTTGGGGCTGGACGAGTTGCGCGACTCTCTCTCGTCGATGAGTTCATCGGCGCGTGAGGCGCTTTCGCTCGACCTAGGCCCTGCGATCGACAAGCAGATGACCGCCATGAAGGATGCAATAAGTTCGGAAACCAAATTGCGTCTGGACGCCATCAAATCGCTGTTGAAGCCGAGCTAGTCGTTGCTGATCGACCACGCGTGAACGGGGGATTTGCGCCGCATGACAGTACGGACCGCAGAGAAACCCTCTAGCGCCGTGCCGCCCGCTGACTTGCGCGACACGGCGCGGCGTCTCAAGGCGATCTTTATTGGTTCGTCGGGCAACCTGGTAGAGTGGTTCGATTTTTACACCTATTCCGCCTTCGCGCTTTACTTTGCCAGCTCCTTTTTTCCCTCCGAGAGTCAAACAGCGCAACTGCTCCATGCTGCCGGGATCTTTGCCGTCGGCTTCTTGATGCGCCCAATTGGTGGATGGCTGTTTGGCCACGTCGCCGACATCTATGGCCGCCGCATAGCACTGGCCGTCTCAGTGCTCTTGATGTGTTTTGGCTCGCTGCTCATCGCCATCACGCCCACATATGCAAGCGTCGGCGTAGCCGCCCCATTGATTCTTCTCTTTGCGCGCCTCGTTCAGGGGCTAAGCCTAGGCGGTGAATACGGCACGAGTGCCACCTACCTATCCGAGATGGCCCATCCAGAGCATCGCGGTTTTTATTCAAGCTTTCAGTACGTGACGCTGATAGGCGGCCAGCTGCTCGCCATGCTTGTTCTGCTGGTACTACAAAAACTGTTGCTGACAGCCGAGCAACTTGAAGCTTGGGGCTGGCGCATTCCCTTCGCGATCGGAGCCGGCCTCGCCATCATCGTCTATTTCATGCGGCGCGACATGGAAGAGTCGGACGCGTTTGTGGAAGCCAGCGCGACAATGGACACGCGCACAAGCCCATTTCGAGGACTGCTTGAGCATCCGCGCGAGGTTGCCATCGTCGTCGGCCTGACGCTCGGCGGCACTGTCGCCTTCTATACATACACGACCTACATGCAGAAATTTTTGGTCAACTCCGCGGGGCTTTCCAAGGACGAGTCGACTGTCATTGCAGCCGGGACGCTGTTCATCTTCATGTGCTTGCAGCCGGTGGTCGGAGCCATCTCGGATGTAACAGGCCGGCGCCCCGTACTTTTAACGTTCGGTATTCTCGGCACGCTTCTGACCGTGCCAATTCTCACCACCCTGCAGAACACCACCAACCCCTGGACCGCCTTCTTCCTGATCATGGGCGCACTCGTAATCGTTAGCGGCTATACGGCCATCAACGCGGTCGTAAAGGCGGAACTCTTCCCCACCAGCATTCGCGCAATGGGTGTCGGGTTCCCGTACGCCATCACGGTGGCGCTGTTTGGCGGCACGGCGGAATACGTAGCGCTCTACCTCAAGAACGTCGGCCACGAGACGGCATTCTATTGGTACGTGACAGGCTGCATCTTCTTTTCGCTCATGGTCTACGCCTTCATGCGCGATACCCGCGACAACTCGGCCATGCATCGGCATGTTTGAGCCCTTTTGAGGGGCCCGCTGGCGGGGCGGGGCGCGATGTGCTAGGTCCGCGCATCTTTTTGCAGCGCACAAAGCCCCTGATGAACCTCAGAAACATTGCCATTATTGCTCACGTCGACCATGGCAAGACGACGCTCGTCGACGAACTCCTGAAGCAATCCGGCATCTTCCGCGAGA
>CAYOPW010000004.1:0-83745 GCA_964405975.1 uncultured Hyphomicrobium sp. | reverse complement strand
TGACGGACACACGCAGATAAGTAATGTCGCGTCCGTAGCGGTCGGTCAGTGTCGGGTGTACCGGTTTCTGCGTCTCGCTGCTCATTGTTGCCTGCTCAGTTGCGAAGCTATCCAATATAGAATGCGCGACGCGGCTATCTCGGGCAAGAGCGTTGCACGCTTCTACTGCCGATTAAATGCTTTGCTGGTTGAGAGAAGGAACGGAATGCACACGCTTGTAAAGCTCCTCGCGTGGTTTGCGGCTCGGGCTGGAGCCAATATTGCACCTCCCGGTGTCGACAAAAGCCATGCGTTTGAAACTCCCGGCGGCGCCAATAGGGCCGGGCAACTCGTCCCCTTGCCTGAAGATGCGGCGGACACAGACCCCGCCTCCTCACTCGATGCGCATTGGGCGCTATGGGCGGCCGTCGCATTGGTCGTCGTGCTTCTTGCGATCGGTTATATCCGGCGGCGCTGGAAGGATGGCACAATCGTGCATCCGGCGTGGCTCCGGTGGTCGTCGGCTTGGAGCCGCTACACCGGCCGCGAATGACGAACAAGGTTGGCGGTCTTTTCGATGAACGCGGCAATCCCTTCGATATCATCAAGCGCGAAGACGGGGACGTTGCATTCTTGGAGTGCATGGTCGGAGGCAATGGCTATTACGTCGGGGTCGTTACCGGCAAGCGGCTGTTGTGTCTTCGACGCGCTGCGCCGCAATTCGATCTTCGGGATCCGGGCAGACTTATAACCCTCGACCAGCACGAGGTCAGCAGGCGCCAGTCGCATTGCGATCTCTTCCAGGCTCGGCACCGGCAGGTCCTGGCTCTGCCCGGAAATCTCCCAGCCCGTGGGCGATACGACAGCAACGGTGCAGGCACCAGCGTGTGCGTGGCGCTCGCTATCGGTCGTCCCGTCACCCAGCCGCAAGTCGTGGTGGGCGTGCTTGATGGTGGCAATCTTAAAGCCGCGCTTGGTGAACGCCTGCACGAGACGTGAAACCAATGTCGTTTTGCCGGAGTTTTTCCAACCAGCAATGCCGATCATTGCCGTGCGAGTACTAGCCACGCGCTGGCTCCTGGCCTGTGCGCTTAGAGAAAAGCGCCCGTGCTGTCTCGAAGTCCGCCGGTGTGTTTACATTGAAAAATGGATCAATGGCCGCACCGGCAATCTCGAAATTCGGGAAGTCGGCGACGACGCTGGCATTGTCCTCGGCGAAGCGGTGCATCGCACGCACGCCCTTTTCCAATGCGTCCGCGACGTTGCCGGCCAGCGAGATGTCCCACAGCCCCACGATGGGGTGCTGCCGGATTCCAGAGGCTGCAATCGCACATGTGGCTCGGCTTGCCAGCAGCGCAGATTTCAATCGTGCAACGAGATCACGCGGGAGGAATGGAATGTCCCCCGACACGCTTGCAACATAGCGGGCCTTTGGGGTTTTACTCCGCGCCCACACCATTCCTGCATGAAGTCCCGCGAGCGGGCCGGTGTGGCCTTGCCTAATGTCGGGAACCACTGGCAGACCAAACGATGAAAATTGCGCTGGATCGCTGTTCGCGTTGATGACCAACATGCCAACTTGTGGGTGCAGACGTGAGATCACATGCGCCAGCATGGGTTCACCGGCAATTTCAAGCAGCGCCTTCTCCTTGCCGCCCATGCGTAGCGACCGCCCGCCCGCAAGCAGAACGCCGGTCACGTCGCTGTCGCCAACATTATTTTGCATGAGGAGCGATTTAGGCCGACGGCGCACGTGCGGCAAGACCTGCGCTGCAATTCCTTATTTGTGAGGAGCAGGAGCGGCGTCTATAAGTCCGGCAAACCAGCATGGGGTAACAAGACCAAGTATTAACCGGGAGCCAGGTCCGTGAAGAGCAGCATCAACCGCCGCAAATTCTTGAAAAGGGCAACGGCCGGCGGGGCCGGTGCCTTGGCGGCCACAGCCATTGCGTCTCCGGCTATCGCCCAATTCATGCCGGCGCTCGAATGGCGCATGGTCTCAAGCTTTCCGCCATCGCTCGACACCATTTACGGCGCAGCCGAGGTTTTCGCGAAAGCGGTTGCCGACATGACGGACAACCGTTTCCAAATTCAGGTCTTCGCACCCGGCGAGATTGTGCCTGGTCTCTCTGCCGCCGATGCCGTTTCAAACGCGAGCGTCGAGGCGTGTCACACGGCGTCCTATTACTACTGGGGCAAGGACCCGACGTTTGCCTTTGGAACAGCGGTGCCATTCGGTCTCAATTACCGCATGCAGAATGCCTGGATGTACGACGGCGGCGGCATTGATCTGATGAACGCCTTTTATGCACGCTTCAATATTTTCGGCCTTCCAGGCGGCAACACGGGCACGCAGATGGGCGGCTGGTACCGTAAGGAAATTAACAAGCCCGAAGACTGGCAGGGCTTGAAGATACGCATTGGTGGGTTGGCGGGCGCCGTGATGTCGAAGCTGGGCGCCGTTCCCCAGCAGATTGCCGGCGGCGACGTCTACCCCGCGCTTGAGAAGGGCACAATCGACGCGGCTGAATGGGTCGGCCCCTACGACGACGAGAAGCTCGGTTTCTCCAAGGTGGCCAGGTACTACTACTACCCCGGTTGGTGGGAAGGTCAGGCCATGCTGAGCTTCTTCCTCAACTTGGAGAAGTGGAACGAGCTGCCCAAAACGTATCAGGCCATCATCAGGTCTGCGGCATCGATCGCGGATCGTACCATGATGGCGCGCTACGACTTGTTGAACCCTCCCGCACTTCGCAAGCTTGCTATCGGAGGGGCGGATCTGCGTCCCTTCTCCGAGGCCGTGCTTGACGCGTGCTTCAAGGCATCCAACGAGGTCTTTGATGAGATCTGCGCTGAGAACGCCGAGTTCAAGAAGGTCTATGAGGCCATGAAGGTGGTACGTGCGGGAGACTTCCTCTGGTTCCAGCTGGCTGAGCACACCTTCGATACGTACATGATGATTCAGCAACGCAAGGGTTTGGTATAGCGGCCAGCCGGCTACTCCGACTTCGGCGCAACGATAACGGGTGGCACCGAGAGGTCGAGTGTCGGTGCACCTGGTCCCGTCGTTACGGGTGGCGGCGCGCCCTTAATGGCAGGCGGTGTTGGCGGAAGCGAGAAGCCGCGCTGTCCAGGGAGCCGTTGCTCCGGTCGTGCAAATGGTGTCTCGATATGAATCTTCTGACGATTGACGGGTGCATGTAGTCCGGTGTCATGACGCACGATGCCGGGGAATGCGATGAGCAGTCCAACCATCACGCATTGGATCGCTAAGAACGGTACGGCCCCCCAGTAAATCTGCCCCGTCGTGACCGGCGGCATGGTACGGCCCGTTATTTTGTCGATGTAATTCTTTCTGGGTGCAACCGAGCGCAAGTAGAATAGCGCGAAGCCGAACGGCGGGTGCATGAAGCTTGTTTGCATGTTTACCGCCAGGATAACCCCGAACCAGATGAGATCGATGCCCAAGGCCTGCGCCGCAGGCGCTAAAAGCGGAATGATGATGAAGGCCAGCTCGAAGAAGTCGAGGAAGAAGGCGAGGAAGAACACCATCACGTTGACGAAGATGAGAAATCCCACCACGCCGCCAGGCAGTGAGACAAGCAGGTGCTCCACCCAGGTGTGTCCCTCAACGCCATAGAAGGTGAGCGAGAAGATGCGCGCTCCGATAAGAATAAACAAAACGAACGCCGAGAGCTTCGCCGTTGCGATCGCAGCTGAACGAACGATCGCAATGTTGAATCGCTTAGGGTTGTTTTCTGATAGGCGTTTGGTGTAGGCGAGCAGCATTGCGCCGACCGCGCCCATCGCGCCACCTTCGGTGGGCGTGGCAACGCCAATGAAAATTGTTCCAAGCACAAGAAAGATGAGCAGCAGCGGCGGCATCATTACGAAGGTGACCTGCTGGCCAAGGGGCGATAGGAAGCGAATTCCTGCCGTTCGATCGAGTACCCAATTGGCGACGGCGACGCTGAAGGCAATGCACACGCCGAGGCCGAGCGTCAGAATAGAAAAGTCAGCACCGGCGTAAGTGGAGTCGCGCATCGCAATCCATGCGATCGTACCGGAGACCAGGGCTAGGATTAGAAGCGAACGATAGCCGCGTGAACCGTCGGCGGCACGAGATCCTATCGCTTCGGCGGGTAGGCCCGGTGCTGCTCCGCGCACGAAGGTGGATATGACGAATACGTAGGCGATGTAGAAGCCGGCCAGCATAAGGCCCGGCAACAGCGCGCCCGTGTACATATCACCAACAGAACGGCCCAATTGGTCCGCCAAGACGATTAGAACGAGTGAAGGCGGGACGATCTGAGCCAGAGTTCCCGACGCTGCGATGGTGCCCGTCGCAAAGCGTGCGTCGTAGCCGTAGCGCAGCATGATTGGCAGAGAAATTAGACCCATCGAGATAACGGACGCAGCGACAACGCCCGTCGTAGCAGCCAGCAATGCGCCCACGACGACAACTGCATACGCAAGGCCACCGCGCACTTCGCCGAACAACTGGCCGACGGTCTCCAGGAGGTCTTCGGCCATTCCGGACCGTTCGAGAATAAGCCCCATGAAGGTGAAGAAGGGGATCGCGAGCAGGGTGTCATTGGTCATGATGCCGTAGATGCGCTCCGGCAGCGTTCCCAAGAGCGGCCACGACAGATTGATAACGCCCTGCGAGTATGGCGCCAGCTCTACGGCTATGATGAAGAAAAGGAGACCGACGGCTGATAGGGAGAAGGCTGCCGGGTAGCCAAGCAACAGAAACAAGATGAGCGCCGCAAACATGATCGGCGCCAGGTTCTCTGCAATCAATTGTGCCATGGTCCCCTCCGCGAACTGGGCCTTATGGCCTAGTGCACCTCATTGGGACCGGTGCCCCGCGTTTCATCGCCGTTGTTGGCAGACGGCACGTCCGTCATTTCGCGGGACTGAGCAAGTTCTGCGGCCGGATGGCTCACCTCGTGCTCGGGCTCGGCAAGCTCGCCGCGCATGATGGCCAAGCGTTTGATGAGCTCAGATAGTCCCTGCACGAACAGTATTGAGAATGCGAGCGGGATGAGAAATTTTGCTGGCCACTGCGGCAGGCCTCCATAGTTGGGGGACTGCTCATTCTGTAAAAAGGAAGCGACGAAGAACGGCCAGGATGTCCACACGATGATCGCGGCCATAGGCAGAAGGAACAACGCATGACCTGCAATCTCAATCGTGTTGCGTAGCCACCGCGGATAGCGCTGGTTGAGGATGTCGATGCGAATATGCTCGTTCAATGCGAGCGTCCAAGGAGCCGCCAGGAGAAATACGGCACTGAACAGCCACCATTGCAGCTCGAGCCAGGCGTTCGAACTGGTATCGAAGAGCTTGCGAATGACCGCATTGCCCGCACTAATGAGGGCAGCCACGACGACGAGCCATGCAACCCATCGGCCGAGGCGTTCGGTGGCAGCGTCGATAAGACGGCTTACCTGCAGCAATCCCCGCATGATGCACCTTCCCTGCCCCCAGTGCTTTCCCCTCAAGGCTTCCTATATCGAGGTGAGGTCGTGACTTCCAGCATCACGTCTGACAGTATCCCGCGCGATGTCGGCGCGTCGGCAAGCCACGATTGGCGTTTCGCGCGGGTGCGCCTCCAGGAGAGCCCTTCATGTCTGTTTCGACGACGCAAGTCCTCGACGAGCTACGCCGGGTCAAAGGTCCAGACCTTGACGGAAACATTGTCGATCTTGGCCTAGTCTCAGAGATCCTGATCAAGGATGCGCGCGTCTACTTTTCGATAACGGTGCCGGCGGCGCGCGCTGAGGAGTTGGAGCCCCTCCGTCAGGCGGCTCAGACCGTCGTCGCCAAACTTGAGGGTGTGGAAGGCGTCACCGCGGTTTTGACGGCGGAAGTAGCCCAGGCTTCGCGCGCTGCGGCCTCAGGTTCCCCGGTGCCGGAGAGCGCGCGTGTGAGGGAAGCGCGTGCACGCGCCGCCGGCGGAAACGGCGCGGGAGCGCCGTCGGCCAGCGTGGCGGGTGCGCGCAAACTTGAAGGCGTACCAGGCGTCAAGAAGCTGATCGCGGTGGCTTCAGGCAAAGGTGGCGTCGGCAAGTCTACCGTTGCGGTCAACTTCGCGCTTGGTCTGCAAGCCAGCGGTTTAAAGGCCGGCATCCTCGATGCGGATATTTTCGGCCCCTCGCAGCCGCGTCTGCTGGGCCTGAAAGGCCAGCCACAAGTTCTAAAGGGCAAGACCCTGAAGCCCATGGAGGGTTATGGGCTCAAGGCAATGTCGATGGGCTTTATGGTCGACGAGGACACGCCTGTTATCTGGCGCGGCCCCATGGTTGTGGGCGCGTTGAACCAGATGTTGCGCGATGTTGACTGGGGTGAGGACGGAGATCTCGACGTGCTCGTCATCGACATGCCGCCCGGCACCGGCGACGTACAGCTCACGATGGCGCAACAGGTACCATTGGCGGGTGCCGTTATTGTTTCCACCCCGCAGGATCTTGCGTTGATCGACGCGCGCAAAGGCCTTGCCATGTTCCGCAAAGTTGGCGTACCGGTGCTCGGCATCGTGGAAAACATGAGCTACTTTGAGTGCCCGAAGTGCGGCGCGCGGTCAGAAATTTTTGGCCACGGAGGTGCGCAGGCGGAAGCAGAACGGCTTGATGTGCCGTTCTTAGGGGGCGTGCCACTCGACATGGAAATTCGCGCGCGTTCCGATTCCGGCCAGCCCATTACCGCCACGGAGCCCGACAGCGTTCATGCGAAGGTCTTCAAGGACATTGCAGGCAAGGCTTGGGCTGAACTGGAAGGAGCCGAGGGCGCAGCGGCAAGCCCGCCGCGGCTTGGGATCAGTCCGGACGGAGCCACGCTGACCGTCGCATTTGAGAGCGGGGCTAACTATGAGCTCTCAGCCGAGCTTTTGCGCGTCTTGAGCCCGTCGGCCGAGGTGCAGGGCCACTCGCCCGAGCAGCGCGTGACCGTCTCGGGCAAGCGCAACGTCAAGATCACGGATCTGCGGCCTGTCGGTAACTACGCGATGCGCATCGCCTTCGACGATGGCCATGATACCGGGCTCTTTACCTGGACGTATCTGGGGCAGCTCGGCCGCGAAAAGGAGCAGCGCTGGGCTGAGTATTTGGCCGATCTAGACCGTAAGGGACTTGGTCGCGGGTAAGAGCACTCTCATGTGAGTGTTGTATTGTATCAACCGCCGAATCTCTTGACTTTGCACCTTTTCTTTTCGATTCTGGGCTTTAATTGCAAAGAGCGCATGCCGTGCGGCTTGGTGGGTCCAGGTCTGCCGGCTTTCTTACGTGAAATTAGAGTGTTAGCTGAGGCTATATAAGGAGACCGAACATCCGCAGACCAATGCGAGCCGCGCCTGAGCGCGAGCCAAGCGGCCCCCGGATCAATGAAGCAATTCGGGTCCCGGACGTCCGTCTGATCGACGAGACCGGCGAAAACATAGGCGTCGTCAGCCGTGATGACGCACAAGAGAGGGCCGATCAAGCGGGGCTAGACTTGGTGGAAGTCTCGCCGGATGCCGACCCTCCCGTCTGCAAGATCCTCGACTACGGTAAATACAAATATCAGGCGCAGAAGAAGGCGGCCGAGGCGCGCAAGCACCAGAAGATCGTCGAGATAAAAGAAATCAAGATGCGTCCCTCCATCGACGATCACGACTACAATGTGAAGATGCGCTCTATAAAGCGGTTCTTCGAAGAGGGCGACAAGGTCAAGGTGACTCTGCGCTTTCGCGGCCGTGAGATGGCGCATCAGCAACTCGGCATGGACGTGTTACAGCGGGTCAAAGGCGATCTGGAAACCATCGCCAAAGTAGAGGCCGAGCCGAGGCTCGAGGGTCGGCAAATGGTGATGGTCTTGGCGCCGAGGTAGGCGAAAGCGACCCGCGCGTGATTTAGGCTCAAGCCGCGAGGTCGAGATGTCTCGTCACGCTCCTTCTGCTTTGTTGGTGGTTGGGGTCAGCGCGCTCTTCACTATCGGGTTCTTGACGGCGGTTGTTGTTCCCGCCACCGCGCAGCGCTTCAGCCCGAAGGGCCCGACCCCTATAATAAGGCCGGTGCTCCCGGCTCCTCTGCCAGACTTGGGTTCGCCGCCGATGGGTCCGACGCTCCCGGATCTGCCTCCCACGCCCAAGATCGAGACCCAACCAGCGCCGCCGGCGGCCGTCCAATTGCCCTCGGTCCGCGTCATTCGCTTTCGCTGTGACCTCGCCCCCGAATCCTACGAATGCAAGAATCCGGACTCAGGCGATGGTGGTGGGGACGACGAGACGTGCAATTGCGCCCGCGATATTTGCCGGATCAATCAGTTCGGCAACCGCGTTTGCGAAAAGCTGCGCTAACCACGGGTCCGGCCCCTTTAGCAGGTGCCCTTGCTGTTCGCGTGCGGCCCCACTATAAGGGCATCCGAGCCGCCCGGCGGGGCATGCCGTGGCGGCTTTCTCTGCTTTTTGACGAACCTGAAAGGGGTTCTGCTTCCGAAAGGGAGATTTCGTTCAAGGGTCGATTGAGGCCTTAAGCGAAGCACCGGTTCCCCCTTCCCAGAAAGGATAAGCGAAATGCCCAAGATGAAGACCAAGAGCGGCGCTAAGAAGCGCTTCAAGATGACGGCTACGGGCAAGGTCAAAGTCGCGGCACAGGGTAAGCGCCATGGCATGATCAAGCGCCACGCGAAATTTATTCGCCAGGCGCGCGGCACGATGGTGCTTAGCGATTGCGACGCCAAGATCGTCAAGAAATACATGCCCTACGCGCGTTGAGCGAGACCTTCGGGATTTCGTTCAAGCATTCAAGCAACCGATCATCTAACGGAGTAAGCTCATGGCACGCGTCAAACGCGGCGTCACCGCACATGCCAAGCACAAGAAGGTCCTCAAAGCCGCTAAGGGTTACAGAGGACGGCGCAAGAACACCATTCGTGTCGCCAAGCAAGCGGTCGAAAAGGCGTTGCAGTATCAATACCGCGATCGCAAACGTAAGAAACGCACATTCCGTTCGCTGTGGATCCAGCGCATCAACGCAGCAGTACGGGAGCACGGTTTGACCTACGGGCGATTTATCGACGGCCTCAACAAGGCCGGGATCGAGATCGACCGCAAGGTGCTGGCCGATCTCGCCGTTAAGGATGCCGAGGGTTTCAAGGCGCTGGTCGATCAGGCCGCCGTCAAAGCGAAGTCCGCCTAAGCATTGATACTGCTGTCCGTGTCGTCTGCGCGGCGAACCGCGCGATGATCGTTGAGAAAAGCTGGCTGCTATGAGCACAAAGGCGCCAAGCTCCGACTTGAAAAAACTCGAAGCCGAGCTCTTGCAGGATATCGGCGGGGCTGAAGATCTTGCCGGTCTGGAGCAGGTGCGCGTCGCCGCGCTCGGCAAGAAGGGGCGCGTGTCTGAGCAGATGGCCAAACTCGGCGGCATGGCACCCGAAGTACGCAAGGCCTTCGGGCAAGCGGTCAATGAGGTTAAGGGCCGTGTGAGCGAGGCGCTGGAAGCTCGCAAAGATGCACTTGAGGGCAAAGCACTCACCGCGCGCCTCTCTTCTGAGCGCGCTGACGTTACGCTTCCCGTCCGGCTGGGGCCTGTTGGCGATGGCCGTATTCACCCCGTCAGCCAAGTATTTGATGAGTGCGTCGAGATCTTCGCCGACATGGGGTTTGCGGTAGCTGAGGGTCCCGACATCGAGACCGACGATCTCAACTTCACAAAACTGAATATTCCCGACGAGCATCCCGCGCGCCAGGAGCATGACACGTTCTATTTCCGCCCGAAAGCGGACGGCTCGCGGCTGCTTTTGCGCACGCACACCAGCCCGGTGCAAATCCGCACGATGGAAGTGCAAAAGCCGCCGATACGCATTATCGCTCCCGGCCGCGTCTACCGTTGTGACAGTGACCAGACGCACACGCCGATGTTTCACCAGATTGAGGCGCTCGTCATCGATGAGCAGACCCACTTTGGCCATCTGAAGTGGGTGCTTGAGGAATTCTGCAAGGCCTTTTTCGAGGTGGGTGAGGTGAAGATGCGGTTCCGCGCTTCGCACTTTCCCTTCACGGAGCCCTCCGCCGAAGTCGACATCGGCGCGGAGGCGATAGGAAAGCCCGGCCAGTGGTTGGAGATATTGGGTTGCGGCATGGTGCATCCCAACGTCTTGGCGAACTGCGGCCTCGATCCGGAGCGCTATCAGGGCTTCGCCTTCGGGGTGGGTCTCGACCGCATGGCCATGCTGAAGTACGGCATCCCCGATTTGCGCGCGTTCTTCTCGGCTGATCTGCGCTGGTTGCGCCATTACGGCTTTTCGGTGCTTGACGTTCCCACTCTCGCCGGCGGACTTTCGTCATGAAATTCACGCTTGGCTGGTTGAAAGACCATCTGGACACGAAAGCTTCGATCGACGAGATCGCTGCGAAGCTGTCGGCAATCGGCCTTGAGGTCGAGAGCATCGAAGACCCTGCGGCCAAGCTCGGTGCGTTTACCATCGCGCGCGTGCTGGAAGCAAAGCAACACCCCAACGCCGATCGCTTGAAGGTCGTGCAAGTCGAGACGTCAAAGGGCACGCCAGCGGTTGAAGTCGTGTGCGGTGCGCCCAACGCAAAGGCTGGAATGATCGGGGTGTTCGCGCCGCTCGGCACCTTCGTTCCCGGTACCAGCATCACGTTGGAAAAGCGTCCCGTGCGCGGTGTTGTCTCCAACGGCATGCTCGTCTCAGAGCGTGAGCTGGAATTGTCCGACGAGCACGAGGGTATCATCGAGCTGCCCTCAGAGATGGCCGACCACGTGGGTGAGCGCTACATCGACGTATTGGGGCTTGCCGATCCCGTCATCGAAGTGGGTCTGACACCTAATCGGCCCGACTGCACCGGCGTGCGCGGCATCGCGCGCGATCTCGCTGCGGCGGGCATGGGAAAGCTCAAACCCGAGGCGAAAATCGGTAAGGTTGAGGGCACTTATGATTGCCCAATTCCCATCAAGCTCGAGTTCACAAAAGAAACCGCGGACGCCTGTCCGATCTTCGCCGGGCGCTATGTTCGCGGTGTCAAGAACGGACCGTCTCCGGCGTGGATGCAGAACCGCTTGCGCGCCGTTGGCCTGCGTCCGATCAATGCGCTGGTCGATGTCACGAATTACATCAGCCAAGATCGCGGCCGGCCTCTGCACGTCTATGATGCCGACAAACTGAACGGCACCGTGCGCGCACGGCTGGGCAAGCCGGGCGAATCCTTCCTTGGCCTCGATGGAAAGGACTATGCGGTTGATGACACAATGTGCGTCATTGCCGACGACAAGGGGCCACTCGGGTTTGGCGGTGTCATTGGCGGTGAGGAGTCTGGCTCGACCGATGAAACAACAAACGTACTCATCGAGTGCGCTTATTTTGATCCTCTGCGCACCGCCGCAACGGGCCGCAAGACTGGCCTCGTAACGGATGCGCGCTATCGCTTTGAGCGCGGGGTCGATCCCGCCTCCGTCGAACCGGGGCTTGATCTGGCCACCGACATGATTCTGACGATGACCGGCGGTCAGCCCTCCAAGGCTGAGGTTGCTGGCAAGGCGCCTGTGAAGAAGCGCGTCATCAGCTTCGAATTTGCGCGCATCGAAAAGCTGACAGGGCTGAAGCTGAAGGATGCCGAGATCAAGGGTATCCTGGAACGCTTGGGTTGCACGCTGGAGGGCAAGGGCAAGACGGTCAAAGTGACGGTGCCCACGTGGCGCCCGGATATCCACGCATCAGCCGATCTCGTCGAGGAGGTGGTGCGCATCGCAGGTCTTGACCGCGTGCCCTCCACGCCGCTGCCGCGCACCGCCGGCATCGCGCGTCCGGTTCTGACGGAACGTCAGCGCCGCGCCCGACGGGCTCGCCGTATGCTTGGCACCCGTGGGTTTATAGAGGCGATTACGTGGTCTTTCGTGCCCCGCAGCGAAGCTGAACTTTTTGGCGGCGGTAAAGATGCGCTTGAGCTCGACAATCCGATCTCCACAGAGATGTCGTCCATGCGCCCTAGCCTGTTGCCGGGACTGCTCACGGCCGTGCAACGCAATCGCAACCGCGGCTTTGCCGACGCAGCGCTCTTTGAACTGGGTCAGGCCTATCGCGGCGACCGTCCGGAGGATCAATATCTCGCCGCGTCCGGCGTGCGCGCAGGAACCGCCAAGCTTGGTGGGAGCGGGCGGCACTGGGATGGCGCGGCCGGCGAGGTGGATGTCTTCGATGCCAAAGCGGATGTTTTTGCTGTCATTGCAGCGCTGGGCCTCGATCCCAACAAGGCACAGATCACGCGTGATGCGCCTGATTGGTTCCACCCCGGGCGTTCTGGCATGTTGCGGCTTGGTCCCAAAGTCGTGCTGGCTCACTTCGGGGAGCTTCATCCCGAGACGCTCAAGACGCTTGATGTCGCGGCGCCTGCTGTCGGCTTTGAAATCTTTCTCGATGCGTTGCCGCCAGAGAAGCGCAAAGGCCGCGCGAGGACCCCGCTCGATGCGGCCGAACTTCTGCCGGTGCGGCGTGACTTTGCCTTCGTGCTCGACCAGTCGGTTGCGGCCGGTGACGTGATGCGCGCTGCGGCCGGCGCCGACAGGGCACTCATCAAGGATGTCTCCGTGTTCGATATATTTGCCGGTGGGAGCCTTGCTGAGGAAGGCAAGAAATCGCTGGCGATTGAAGTCATGCTGCAGCCGAGTGCTGAAACGCTAACGGACAAGGACATCGATGCGGTTGCGCAGAAGGTAATTGCCGCAGTGAAGAAAGCGACCGGCGGTGAGATTCGCGGCTGACACGGTGCCGTCCTACGAGGCCAGTAACAGAGTGTGGCCTCGCCGTCGCTGTGACCTTAGGTTATTCTGATCACCCTGCCCGGACCATGGAGCACCGATCTATGTTGGAGTCGCGCAAGTTCATCGTCTTTGGATTCGTCGTGTGCCTGATTGGCATCCTTGCTTATGTCTTCGTGTTCGCGGATGCTCCAATTGTCGATCAGCCAGTCGAAGTTGAGGCAATACCAGCTCAGCCGGAATGAGCGCTGAGGGCGCACGCTTGGTGCTGTCTGCGCTTTTTTGCATTGCTCTCGCGCCACCGTTAGGCAAGCGCCCAACCGCTTTTTGCAATGGTGCAATGGTTCAGAAGGCTTATAGATGAACGAGACGAAAACGAAGGCTGCGGCGGCCGAAAAGGCCGTGCTCCCAATGGGGCCAGAGAGCGACCTGCATCACATCATCATTGTCGGTGGCGGAGCGGGCGGGCTGGAGCTTGCTACGCGTCTTGGTGACAGCCTCGGCAAACGCGGTAAGGCGAAAATCTCCCTTATCGAGAAATCGCGCACGCATATCTGGAAGCCGCTCCTGCACGAGATTGCGGCCGGCAGCATGGATGTCGGCCAGCATGAGGTCGCCTATCAAGCGCAAGGTTATTGGCACGGGTTCCAGTTCCGTTACGGAGAGATGACCGGCATCGACCGCAAGAAGCAGTTGGTCTACCTCGCAGCTACCTATGATGAGGACGGGCGAGAAATCACGCCAGTTCGGTCGTTTAAATACGACACGCTTGTTATTGCCACCGGCTGCGTTGGCAACGCCTTCAATACGCCGGGTGTTGTGGAATATGCCATCATGCTCGATACGCCTGAGCAGGCCGAACGCTTCAACCGGCGCTTGATCAACGCATGTGTGCGTGCGTTCGCCCAACATGAGCCCATTCGGCCGGGCCAGCTGCATGTGGCGATCATCGGGGCGGGTGCCACCGGCACCGAACTTTCCGCCGAGCTGCATCACACGGCACGCGGCGTTGTGGCGTTTGGCCTCGACAAGATCGACCCTGAGAACGACGTCAAGATCACGCTGGTGGAGGCTGCCCGCCGAATACTACCCGCATTGCCCGAGCGCATCTCAAAAGCGGTGGCCACCATACTACACGGTCTCAAGGTCGATATTAAAACCGGTTCGCGCGTAACTGAGGTGACGGAGAAAGGCGTCAAGCTTGAGAACGGCGACTTTATCCCGTCAGAACTCGTCGTGTGGGCGGCCGGCGTAAAGGGGCCCGACGTGCTGGCCAAGCTTGATGGTCTGGAAGTCAGCCGCTCCAATCAGCTTGTCGTGACGGAAACGCTGCAAACGACGCGTGATCCAAACATTTTTGCAATCGGCGACTCCGCCTACCTTGTGCCAGAAGGTGCGGATGCGCCCATACCGCCGCGTGCCCAGGCCGCCCATCAGGAGGCGTCTCACCTGTATACTGAGCTGCGGCGCCGCTTGCGGGGGGAACCATTGCGGCCATTTCGTTATCGCGACTTCGGTTCGCTTGTTTCGCTGGGCGATTATTCGACGGTCGGAAGCCTGATGGGGTTCATCGTCGGCAAGAGCATGTTTATCGAGGGGCTGTTTGCACGCTTGATGTACCGCTCGCTTTATAAGATGCACGAGATGGCGTTACACGGACCGGTCAAGGTGACGCTGGACACGTTCGCACGCCTTTTGACCCGGCGCACTGAGCCTGAAGTCAAGCTGCATTGACGATAGCGTCCGGCCCTCGCCCTGTTCAGCGACCGCTGCGCATTGCGGCCAGCAACCGGGGTGTGGGATATGAGTCGGCTGGCATCCCGAGCTTTATCTGCATGTCCTTGACGGCCGCTCGCGTTTTTGCGCCGACCAGGCCGTCGATCTTCCCGACATCATAGCCGCGCCGAACCAACAATCGTTGCAGCTCTTTGGACTGCTCGCCGTTGAGGACGGGAATGTTGCCGCGGCCGCGGCTCATGGGCGGTGCGCCGTCGATGCGGGTCGCCAGATAGGCCGCCGTTGTCGCATAATTGAGCGACTGGTTCCATTCCAGATAGATGTCGAAGTTGGGATAGGCGAGGAAGGCTGGCCCGTGGCGCCCCATCGGAAGCAGCAGTGAAGCCTGCATGTTGTCTTTGGGCAGCGGTTTCCCATTGACGCGTTTGACCCCCCAGGCGGCCCACTGCGAGCGGGGATGCTTGACAGCGAGATCGGCCTCCTTCCAGGGGAGTTCGCCCGTTATGCGTACCTCTTCAAGCCACGGTTCACCTGCCCGCCAGCCGAGGTTCTTCATGTAATTGGCGGTGGAGCCGATGACGTCGGCATCATTGCGGAAAAGGTCGATTCGTCCAGAGCCGTCGAAGTCGATCGCATAGTCCAAATAGCGGGTTGGCAGGAATTGCGTTTGTCCGATCTCACCGGCCCAAGATCCAATCATCTGCGACGGTCTCATATCGCCGCGATCAATGATCTGCAGCGCGGCCTTTAACTCCTCCTGGAACATTTCACCGCGGCGGCAGTCATAAGCGAGCGTGACGAGTGCCGGCATGATGGGGAAGTTGCCCATGCCGGCGCCAAAGTCACTCTCCAGCGCCCAAAAGCCGGTGATGACGGAAGGCGGCACGCCATACTCATGCTGGGCACGATTGAAGATGGCTTGCCTCTGCTTAATCTTGCGCCTGCCGCTCACAACCCGATTCTTGGTGGCGAGTTTGCCTTGGAACGAAAGGAAGGTTTGCGCGAAGAAACCTTGCCGCCGGTCACGGGCGATCACCTTGCGATTGAGCGTCATGCCGCCTAGCGCTGCGTTGATCGTGCGCGGGCTTATGCCTTCGGCAGCGGCTTCCTTCTTAAAGCCGGCGAGCCACGTTGAGAATCTGGTGGTGTTGCGGCAGTTGTCCTTTGGCGGCGGATGCTTGGCCCGGCGCACCGATTTGGGCGCTATCGCCGCCGCGGCAGCCGTTGCTGGCGAAGGTTGGGCGGGGACTGCCTGCGCAGGTGGCGCGGTAACCGGCGCTGCCTGTGTCTCCGGGACAGATTCTGGTTCCGGTGGCGGAGGCGTAGGTGCGCGCTTACGCGGCTTACGTGCGGGTGGTTTTGGCTTGAATGCCGGCGATACTTCGAAGGCACCAGCCATAACTGGTTGGGAGGCTGCCGTGCCGGCGATCAGAATCGCGACCAGCGCCGCGCAGGCTTTCAAGACGTGCATCGCCATTCCTGCTGTTTTCTTTGGAATCTGGAGGTGGTCAATCATGCGGGCGGATATGGCCGCGCCAAGACGATGGCCAAAATATGGGCGAAGGGCGGAAAACGTACACAGCTTAAGCATTGCCGAAAGCATACTCGACGAATACGCGGTGATCTTCTTCTCCCAGGGATATGGCGAGCGCCAAAATCTCCTGCTCGCTGAGGACTGAGAACGCGCGCACGTGGATTGCTCGGCCAGATGATGTTAGTCATTGTTTAGAATAATTCCAAAGCTGTATCTGGCAAGAGCAGCGGGCCCTGAGGCGCCCCAAATGCACAAGACGGGGCGCGGCTCGTCGCCCCTTTTGTGCCATGAAGGCAAGTGCTAAAGCAGCCCGAATGACCGACACCTCTCTTATTCGCAACTTCTCCATCATTGCCCACATAGACCACGGAAAGTCGACGCTGTCGGACCGGCTAATCCAGCTGTGCGGCAACGTCACCAACCGTGAGATGAAAGAGCAAATCCTCGACTCAATGGACATCGAGCGCGAGCGCGGCATCACTATCAAGGCGCAGACGGTACGCCTCGACTACCGCGCCAACGATGGAAAAACCTATCAGCTCAATTTGATGGACACGCCAGGTCACGTGGATTTCGCCTACGAAGTTTCACGTTGCCTGGCCGCCTGCGAGGGCGCCGTCCTGGTGGTCGATGCCAGCCAAGGCGTGGAAGCGCAAACGCTGGCCAACGTCTATCAGGCACTCGACAACGATCTGGAAATCCTCCCCGTCCTCAACAAGGTCGATCTGCCGGCAGCCGACGCGGACCGTGTCAAACAACAGATCGAGGATGTCATTGGGCTCGATGCCTCCGATGCGATTCCGATCTCGGCCAAGACCGGCATTAACGTCGAGGCTGTGCTTGAGGCAATCGTGGAGCGCTTGCCGCCACCACAGGGCGAGGCAGGCAAGCCCTTAAAGGCGTTGCTGATCGACAGTTGGTATGATGCCTATCTCGGCGTCGTTGTTCTCGTGCGCATTCTCGATGGGATTTTACGCAAAGGTCAGAGAGTCAAGCTGATGTCGACAGATGCCAGCTACCAGGTTGAGCGTGTCGGCGTTTTTCGCCCCAAGCAGGAGATGATGGACGTGTTGGGGCCCGGCGAAGTCGGTTTTCTTACTGCCGCTATCAAGGAAGTGGCAGATACGCGCGTCGGCGACACCGTGACGGACGAGCGCAATCCCACTGCAGAGGCCCTGCCAGGATTCAAACCAGCGCAGCCGGTCGTCTTTTGCGGGCTGTTTCCTGTTGACGCTGCCGACTTCGGCGATCTGCGCGAGGCAATGGGCAGGCTACGCCTCAACGACGCGAGCTTTTCCTACGAGATTGAGACGTCCGCAGCCCTTGGGCTCGGGTTCCGTTGCGGTTTCCTCGGCCTATTGCATCTAGAGATCATCACCGAGCGCCTGGATCGTGAGTTCAATCTCGACCTCATTGCTACGGCACCAAGCGTCATCTATCAGATCCATCTCACCGATGAGACGATGATGGAGATGCACAATCCGGCCGACATGCCGGATCCTGCGCGCATCGATCGTATCGAGGAACCTTGGATTACGGCCACGATCATGGTGCCCGATGAGCATTTGGGTGGTGTGCTAAAGCTGTGTCAGGATCGGCGCGGCCGCCAAAAGACTCTCACCTATGCCGGCTCTCGCGCCATGCTCGTCTACGAACTGCCACTCAATGAGGTGGTGTTCGACTTTTACGATCGCCTGAAGTCGATCTCTAAGGGGTATGCCTCGTTTGACTATCAGATCATGGATTACGAGCCCGGCGATCTGGTCAAGATGCAAATTCTTGTCAATTCCGAGCCTGTCGATGCGCTTTCGATCATCGTGCACCGCTCACGCGCCGAAGCGCGCGGGCGCACCATGTGCGAGAAGCTGAAGGACCTTATCCCGCCGCACTTGTTTCAGATCCCTGTGCAGGCTGCGATTGGTGGGCGCATCATTGCGCGCGAGACAATCCGTGCTCTACGCAAAGACGTGATCGCCAAGTGCTACGGCGGGGACATCACCCGAAAGCGTAAGCTTCTGGAGAAGCAAAAGGCCGGCAAGAAGAAAATGCGCCAGTTCGGCAAGGTGGAGATTCCCCAAGAGGCATTCATCGCTGCATTGAAGATGGAAGAGAACTAGGCGCCGCCAGCCCGCTGCCCCGTCTTCGTCATGCCAACGCCTCACTTCTGCGACGGATTTAGCTTTAATTCGGCGTTCATTGCGATGTGACCAGCATGGCGGCAATGCCTTGTGGCTTGATCGCGTGTTCAGCTCAACTTAGGCGCGGCGACCTCGCTGTGAAACGAAGTGGTGCAGCCGGCTGCGCGGCAAATATTGGAAGGAACATAGTGTGAGACTGACCAGATCGATCCTCGTTCCCGTCTTATGTGCAAGTTTGATAATGCCCGCACTTCAAGTGGCGCCGGCGAACGCAGCGCCGTTGCCGAAACCTGGTATCGAAAAGAGCGAGAACATTACAAAAGTTCAGCGCCGTGGACGCGGGTGGCGCCGTGGCTACCGTTATCGTCGGGGTCCCTATCGCCGCGGGTACCGTCGTGGCTATGGTGCAGGCGCTCTTATCGGCGGCATCATCGCCGGTACGATTATCGCTGCGGCGATCCGCGAAGGCCGTGCGCGCGATTACGACATGAGGCGTTGCGCATATGAGTTCCGCTCGTTCGATCCTGTGACGGGCACGTACATTACCTATGAAGGCGAGGAGCGGATCTGCCCTTACCTTTACTAAGGCGAAAACCGAATCGCGGTTTATGCAAAGGGCCGGACAGATAATGTCCGGTCCGTTGTTGCGTCTGTACACGGGCCGTCACGAGGTATCGCCGTTCCTCCGCCCCCCCAAAGCCATGATGTTATGGGGGATGCCGATGTTGCTGCCAGCGCTTGGATCTTCCTGAGCACCTTAAAAAAAGCTGCGATCAAGGTCCGGGAACAGCCGCCCCTAATGTTCTGATACAGTGTCACGGGTAGCCCTCAAGACCTTAGAATCTAGGGCATCTTGAGCCCATCTTGCCCGTTACTTTAGACCCTCCACACAATGCTTCGACTGACTTTCCGCACCTTGCCTTTCACCGAGGCTCGGTCCATATAGGGCCGATCGAACACGCCTTGGTTTACTCTGCGACGGCGCATCACGGTGCCGACACTAGACGTCCCCATCGCGCGCTTTGATGCCCCTTTAGGGTTCGCCGAAGGGGATTGCCTTATTGCTTTGGAGGCATTTGATGGCAAACGGCACTGTGAAGTGGTTCAACGGCCAGAAGGGTTACGGTTTCATCCAGCCCGAAGAAGGTGGCAACGACGTCTTCGTGCATATCTCTGCGGTTGAGCGTGCCGGTCTGTCCACGCTACGCGAGGGACAAAAAATTGCATACGAAACCGAGACTGGCCGTAACGGGAAGGTTGCCGCGGTGAATTTGCGTCCGCTGTGACGACCCCGCATTATTCCCACTGGAAGGGGAGCAGCCATGTCTGCTCCCCTACGATTATGCGGACACGTTTCAATTTTCACGTCGACGCTTGAAGCGTCGCCACTGCAGGAGATTTGATGGCGAAAGAAGAAATGCTGGAGTTTGAGGGCGTGGTGGCGGAGGTCCTTCCTGACGCGCGATGCCGGGTCAAACTCGACAACGGCCATGAGGTGATCGCCTATACTTCAGGCCGTATGAAAAAGAACCGCATTCGAATCCTGGCTGGCGATCGCGTCACCATCGAGATGACACCCTATGATCTCACCAAGGGCCGCATAAACTTTCGTCATAAGGATGCGCGCAGCGGCACCCCGCCGCCGCGATCCGGCTCGGGCGGTTATCGCCGCCGCTGATGGGGCGCGCGCCCTTAAAGTTCTAAGCCTAACGCTTGAAAAACACCATTTGCTCGTTGGATTCGCCTAAATGCGCATCGACGTCCGTTGAGCCACAGCCTTTTTCGTCGAGATATGCATTGAGTGCTACGGCTTCAGCGTGGGTACGATCATAAGCATCAACGGCTTTTAGTCCGTTGCCGCCCCCGCCGAAGGTTCGACTGAACATCGCAGCTAGGCTCTTCGGGGCATCCTGTAATTCTTGCACGGCGCGCGCTGGCAGCGCCTGCATTTGCGCGATGAGTCCGTCTGATCGCTCTTGCAGGTGTCCGCAGCCAAGGTCTTTGTCCTGTGCACTCAGCACGTACGTGCCGTCATTCTGATAGCCGGCGTGTTGCACGCCGGCAAAGTCTTGGAATGTGGAGCATCCACCGGCCGCCAGAGCAGCCAACAACGCCCCGATCGGCAATACGACTCCCAGGTTTCTGGAACCCCTCAGAATTGCAGCCACGGATCCCCCGCCTTTAATTCACCTGCGAGATTACGCAAGTGCGAAGCAGCAGGGAATTGGCAAGCGTTCAAAATTTCCGGATGTGCCCTTTGGGCAACCCGAGAGATCCCTGCGGCTTGGGCGGAATGCGGCGCATATCCGGGCATTCCATCCAAAATAACTTAGGACTCATTACAGGTTGCAGATTCATATCATAATTTAGTCTAGGTTGCGCCATGCGAATCGGGCTAAATTCACAATTGTGATTGAAGATGCAACACGTTATCTGATTCGCCGATCTGTGTGGCGCGCGCTGACTGGCGTCCTCGCGCTCGTGGCGCTCATGCTAGCTCCGGCAAACGAAACGGTTGCGCTCGGCGATCTGATTGGTGCCGCACGGATCATCGATGGTGACACCATCGAGATCTCTGGTGAACGCGTGCGGTTGGAGGGCATCGATGCACCCGAGACCGCGCAGACCTGCGGCCGCGGCGGCGGCGAGCAATGGCGATGCGGCAAGACGGCTGCGCGGGTTCTTAGCAAGCTGGTATCGGGCAAGCGAGTGAGTTGCAATCGTCACGGTACGGACAAGTACGGTCGCATGATCGGGGTGTGTTTCGTCGGCGATCTCGACATCAACGCGGAAATGGTTCGCAGCGGCCATGCATGGGCGTACGTCAAGTATTCTTCCAATTACGTCAAACAGGAGGCTGAAGCGCGTGCTAAGCGCGTTGGCATCTGGCAGGCCAACGCAGAACCGGCTTGGGAATTTCGCAAGAAGCGCTGGCAAAGCGCCGAGCAAGTTGCACCGAGCGGATGTGTGATTAAAGGCAATGTTTCCAAACGCGGTCAGATCTATCACATGCCGTGGAGCCCCTGGTACAGCAAGGTCAGGATTGATCAGGCCAGCGGTGAGCGGTGGTTCTGCTCGGAGGCGGAAGCGCTGGCGGCTGGATGGCGTCCTGTTGCTGAAAACTGAGCCAGCGTTGTACCGCTAAGAGCTGGGCTGGGGCATATATCCCAACGTTGGGGCAGGGTTGCGGACGGTTCCCTGTGCAAGCTCGGCCTGTTGTGGCGCCTTCAGGAAAAGCCAACGTCAGGCATACAAAGCCATGCGACGGCTTCTCAGCCGTACCCCCCGCCGTTTGATCTGCTCGAAGTTATCGAAGACGCGCCACGCTCCATCCTCATGGACAAGTGTCGCGACGCATCGATGTTGTAGAGTTTCTGGAGCTATCGGAAATTCTCGGCTTTGATGCCGCAGAGGTCGTCAAGACAATCAAGGCAAGAAAATAAGCCTCAGGCGCGCGTTAGAGGAAGGCTGCGCAAAAATCGGTGACCTGATATGGCCAGAAAGCATTTCGCAGTCATGCTCGTATTTGTGACGTTAATGTCGCCTGCTCGCGCTGAGGAACGGACGTGCCCAAACGAGCCGTATGTGTGCGACGCCAATAGCCGCGCATTCGCTTGCTATATCGAATACGGGCGCAGGTTTGACGACAGCGTAACCGATGTCAGGTTCATAGCCCGCCGAATCCGCAACGCATGCGATGGTTTGATCGAATATGCATTGGCGCGACGTTGGCACTCAATGCTCAAGGGCGATCCACATGCCCCGGGGATCGATGAGAAATGGAAGATAGAAAGCGCTGAATTTCTGAGGAAGGAGGGAGCGGTTCTTCAGGAGAATTGGTATGATGAGGAGATGGATAAAATTGTCTCCGTCATCGAGCAATTGAGGGCATTGAGGATCGAGCGTTAGATAGACACCGCGAGGCGCGGCATATTCTGTTATTTGACGATAGGCTTGAGCAAACTAACAGAACCAGTCTTCTTACCTGATCAAATACCACTCTGTACGTTGGAGTCAGCGTTTGGTGCCTGCATCTGATCGGGATTGGAGATTACGAAGCCATGCGACAGGTTGCTAGCCGCACGCGCCGCCATTTGGCTCGCTCAAAACGATCGGAGTAACGCCAGGCTCTATCCTCATTAGCGAACGCGGAGTCTGCTGCCCGCTGGCCATATTCGGCAATCATCTGTCGGGCGAGTGCGTCGATTTCCTTTTGAGGAAGCATGCGCAGGCGTACAACGCCCTCCCATATCTCCCAAAGCAGTGCACCCCAGACGGAGGAGAGCGCAGCCGCAATGGCGAACCAGAATGCAATTTTCCCAAGCAGCTCCATCGTGCCATCAACGCCACTGATCGGAATTTTAGATAATCTAAAATTCAGATTAGGCGAAGGCCCCATTGTGACGCGCAAGTGGGGTTTCCAGTGGAAAAGACGCTGAGTTCGCGGCGCCATAGGTCGCTGATCGATCTGTTGATCAAGCGGCGGGAGGCGGCCGGAATGACTCAAGCTGAGCTGGCCGCCCGCCTCGGGCAGTATCAGTCCTTTGTTGCCCGGCTCGAAAGCGGCCAGCGCCGCGTGGATGTGGTGGAGTTTTTGGAGCTTTCGGAAGTCCTCGGCTTTAATGCCGCAGAGGCCATAAAGACTATCAAGTCGGGTAAGGCGTTAAAGGCGAAGAAATAGTCGGCTCGCAGGCTTTGTGGGCGCTCATCATCTGCCGAGGACCGTGCCATATCATAGCAAACATGGCGCACCCGTCAGGATTCGAACCTGAGACCTCTGCCTTCGGAGGGCAGCGCTCTATCCAGCTGAGCTACGGGTGCTTGGGCAAGGGGTTCTTGATACCTGATCCGCTGCCCCCGGGCAATTGTGCAGGGCGGGCGCCGCAGGACCCGCCATGTTTGCCGCAAATTTCTAGCTCGGATGCGGCTGTCGTAGCAGCTGACCGGCGCGTGCTGAACGCCTATAGTCCCGCGCCATGAGCAAAGCAAAAAGTCCGGCCAAGACCCCAGTCAAAACCAAGGCCAAAACCAAGCCAAGGAAAGAGAATGCGTGCATCGCCAGCGTGCCTGCGGGCGAGGCCACCCCCATCATCAAAGGCAGCCACGTCTACCTCATTGACGGATCTGGCTACATCTTCCGCGCCTTCTTCCAGGCGCAGAATATGGACCGAAAGTATCTATTCCGATCGGATGGCACACCAACCGGCGCGGTCCACCTATTCTGCAGCATGCTTTGGAAACTACTCGGGGAGTCCAAGGTGAGGGAGGCCCCGACGCATATTGCCGTTATCTTTGACGCCAGTGCCGAGACGTTTCGCAACGAGATCTTTGAGGACTACAAGGCCAACCGGCCGCCGCCGCCCGACGAGCTCATTCCTCAGTTCCCGCTCATTCGCGATGCGGTGAAAGCATTTAATGTCGCCTGCGTCGAGAAAGTTGGCTACGAGGCCGACGATCTCATAGCGACGTATGCCCGCGAGGTCATCGACTCGGGCGGCGATGTGACGGTCGTCTCGTCCGATAAGGACTTGATGCAGCTCGTGCGCCCCGGTGTCGTCATGTTGGACGGCATGAAAAACAAGAAATTCAACCGCGACGAGGTGATCGAGAAGTTCGGCGTGCCGCCCGAGAAGGTCATCGATGTGCAATCGCTTGCCGGCGATTCCACCGACAACGTGCCTGGCGTGCCTGGCATCGGCGTCAAGACGGCAGCAGAACTCATCAATGAGTACGGCGACCTCGATACGCTTCTGGAACGCGCCTCGGAGATCAAGCAGCCCAAGCGGCGCGAAAAACTGATCGAGTTTGCCGATCAGGCGCGGTTGTCGCGCGAACTTGTCACTCTCAAAGATGACGTGGAAACTGATATTCCCGTCGACTCGCTGGGCGTGCACGATCCTGATCCCTCAGCACTTCTCGCCTTCCTGCAAAGCATGGAGTTCAACACGCTGACGCGGCGCATTGCACAGGCGCTGGGCGTCCAGCCGCCCGCGCCACTCGAGGTGTCCGTCGGCTCGACTGTGGCGGGCAAAACAAAGAAGGCTGGCAAACAAGTCGCCGCGGAGACGCCTGAGGCCGCCGTGCTTCACGCGGCGGAGGCGGCAAAGACGCCATTTGATCGTTCTAAGTACGAAACTGTCACCACTTTAGAGCGGCTCGACGCGTGGCTTGCCGAAGCTAAGAAAGCGGGCCGCGTTGCCTTCGATACCGAGACCACAGGCCTCGATCCCATGCGCGCCGATCTCATCGGCTTTTCGCTGGCCGTGACGCCGGGCAGGGCGTGTTATGTGCCGTTGTCACATCGCAAGCAGGCGGAAGGCCTCGACTTCGGAGACGGCGAGGATGTGGCGCAGGTGCCGCTTGCAAAAGCGATCGCCGCGCTGAAGCCGCTGCTGGAAAATTTGTCGGTCCTGAAGATCGGTCAGAATCTCAAGTACGACTACAATGTGATGGCGCGTCGTGGCGTTCTCATTGCGCCGCTCGACGACACGATGTTGCTATCGTATGCGCTCGACGCAGGCAGAGGCAGCCACGGCATGGACGAGCTTGCCATGCGCCATCTTGGTCACGCCTGTATCTCGTTTGATCAGGTGATGGCACTCGTGCCTGGTAAGAAATCGGAAAAATCGTTTGCGGAGGTGCCGATTGATAAAGCGACGGAGTACGCAGCCGAAGACGCCGACGTAACGTTGCGATTATGGATGATGCTAAAACCACGGCTCGCGGCTGAACATAGAGCGACAGTCTATGAGATGCTGGAGCGGCCGCTCGTTCCCATCATTGCCGATATGGAACGCACCGGCATTACGGTCGACCGCACCATACTTGCGCGCCTGTCGAGCGAATTCGCACAAGAAAGTGCACGGCTCGAAGATGAGGTAAACGGTCTGGTTGGACACAAGTTCAACCTCGCCTCCCCGCGCCAGTTGGGCGAGCTGCTGTTCGACCGCTTGAAATTGCCGGGCGGCAAGAAAACCAAAACGGGACAATGGGAGACGCGGGCAGGGCTGCTCGACGACCTTGCCGCCAATGAGGAGTTGCCGCCAGATGCGCGCAAGCTCATCAACACGATGCTGGAGTGGCGCCAACTCACCAAGTTGCGGTCCACGTATACCGATGCGCTGCCCGGCTATATCAACCCGGATACGGGACGCATCCACACCTCCTATTCGCTCGCGGCAACCACGACCGGGCGGCTCGCCTCTTCTGATCCCAACCTGCAAAACATTCCCGTGCGCACCAAGGAAGGGCGCGAAATCCGCACCGCGTTTGTCGCCAAGAAAGGCATGAAGCTGGTCTCGGCGGACTACAGCCAAATTGAGTTGCGCGTTTTGGCCCACATCGCCGACATTCCCCAGCTCAAGAAAGCATTCGATGACGGTGTCGATATTCACGCGATGACGGCGTCGGAAATGTTCGCAGTGCCGCTTAAGGAGATGACTCCGGACGTGCGCCGGCGCGCCAAGGCCATCAACTTCGGTATCATCTACGGGATCTCTGCCTTCGGGCTCGCCAACCAACTGGGAATTTCCAAGGAAGAAGCCGCCGCCTACATCAAGACCTACTTTGAGCGTTTTCCAGGCATCCGCGACTACATTGATGGGACCAAGCGGACTGCGCACGAGCAGGGCTACGTGGAAACGATCTTCGGCCGGCGCATCCATTACCCGGAGATCAACACGCGCAATCCTGGCATGCGCGGCTTTCTGGAGCGCGCAGCCATCAACGCGCCGATCCAGGGGTCGGCTGCAGACATTATTCGCCGCGCCATGATCCGCATGCCGGACGCCTTAGGAGAGGCTGGTCTCAGCTCTGCACGTATGCTCCTGCAAGTGCACGACGAGTTGGTGTTCGAGGTGAAGGACGCGCAAGTTCACAAAACCTTGAAGACGGTGGCGCAGGTGATGGAAGGCGCGGCCCTTCCGGCCGTTTCGCTGAGTGTGCCGATCCACGTCGACGCAAAAGCGGCCGAAAACTGGGAAGCGGCGCATTAGGCTTGCGGCTTTTGCTCTTCCACCCCAAAAACACGTTGAGCGGCTTGATCAGCCCCGCTTATCTTTTCCCTAAGAAAATGCAATTGGTGCTGATGAGGGCATTCGCCTATCTATTGATCACTAGCCGGGCGAATGTTCGCCAGGTCTAAGGAGGAGATAGGATCATGAAGGTTTGGACAAAGCCCGCAGTGCGCGAGCAGGAAGTTGGCCTTGAGGTGACATCATACCTGCCGGCCGAGATCGACATCATCTAACAATGTTAAGTGTTGTTGTGTTTTCAGACGGCGTCCGGCCATCCCGGCGCCGTTTGGTTTGCTGAATACTATTGAGGGACGCACAGTCGCCGTAGCAATCGCGCAACTTTGGCGCCGGATTTAGACCGGCGAAACAGCCATTTCGACATGATGAGAGCGGCGCGGGTTGCGCTTATCGGTTGGCAGGGATCCGCGCGAATACTCGATGGTGCGGATGAACTCGCGAATGCGCGGCTGGATCTCTGTGCGCCAGCGCGTCCCATTAAAAATGCCATAGTGTCCTACGCCTTCTTGCATGTAGTGCACTTTCTGGTGTTCGTGGATATTTGTGCATAGATCGTGCGCGGCTTGCGTCTGGCCAAGCCCGCATACGTCGTCGCGCTCACCTTCGACTGTCATCAGCGCGGTGTCACGGATGGCAGAGCAATCGACCAGGCTGCCGCGGTGGGTCATCGTACCTTTGGGTAGCGAATGATCTTGAAACACAGTCTTGATGGTCTGCAGGTAAAACTCGGCCGTCAGGTCCATGACGGCTAAATATTCCTCGTAGAAATCCTGGTGCTGCTTAACGGAATCGCAGTCGCCCTTAACGAGGTTATTGAACAGATCCACATGCGCGTTCATGTGGCGCTCAAGATTCATCGTCATAAAGCCGGTAAGCTGCATGAAGCCGGGGTAGACCGGGCGCATGAATCCAGCGTGTGGAAACGGTACGGTGCCAACCACAGTGCGCTCAAACCATTCCAGGCTCCGCGACTCAGCGAGTTGATTGACACCAGTGGGCTTGCGCCGGGTATCAATTGGGCCGCCCATCAGCGTCATGGATGCCGGCTGGCAAGGATCATCAATCCCTGCCATGTGTGCAGCGGCGGCCAGCACCGGTACGGCTGGTTGGCACACGCCAATCACATGCGTGTCGGGACCAATGAATCTGATGAAGTCGATGACGTGATCAATAAAGTCGTCGAGGTCGAAGCGCCCCATCGCAAGAGGAATGTCACGCGCGTCGGTCCAGTCCGTGATGTAGGTTTCATGGTCGGGCAGCATGGCCTGGACCGTGCCGCGTAAAAGTGTCGCGTAATGGCCCGAAAGCGGGGCGACGATCAGCACCTTCGGATCGGTACGCGGACCTGTGACGGCTTCCTCACGCTCAAAGTGCAACAACTCGCAAAACGGTGTTCGTGCGACGACGTGCTCGCGGATCGGCACCTCGACGTTGCCGACGTGCGTCGTCTTTAAGCCGAATTCAGGTTTGCCGTAGCGCCTGGTAACGTTCTCGAATACCTCGAAGGCCGCCGTGAGATGGCGGGCCATTGGTGTCAATCTCAAGGGATTAAGAGGCCACTCGAGTGCGCTGCGCATTCCGTGGGCGCCAACGCGCATGGGCGAGAGAACCGCGTGGGCAAATTCATAGGCAAAGTAGTGCATTATCCGGGTGCCCCCTTTCGCTGCAGCGCAGCAAAGCACGTGTGCACTGCGAGACTATGTTACCAAACTGTCGTGTTGGCCAGAGAAAACGCGTGTTTGGTCAACGCAGGGGGCCTTATAAGTGGGGGTCTAGGATCTGACTGTTCCCTTTGAGACACAACTATGGCTCATCGCGAATCACGGGCTTATGCGAATCGCCGGAAAAATCTCGCCGCGCTGTTTCCGCTCGCGACGATGCGATGACATAATCGCTCCTTACCGCGGCCCGAGACCTTTGCGACCCTACTATTGTAAGTCTGGTTCGCGTAGCGCAATGGCAGTCTTTCGAGATCAATGATGACACATTCACAGCGGCCCGGCGGACCGCCTTATGCTCACGAGGACCATCGTCACTTCGAGGATCAGCACATGAATCCCCGCGCGCCACAAGTCCGCCGCCATTCCGCGCGGCGCGCAAGCTCACCTATCATGGTTGGTCTCGTCTATGGCGCTATCGGTCTTCTGGCGATCGCGGTCGGCGTCATCACATTCTTCGTAATCTCGCCGCCGATCGACTTCATCCGCAGCGAGGCTGTTGCACGAGTCAAGGCGGAAACAGGTCGCGACTTGCGCATTGCGGGCCGCCCCTCCGTGACGTTCTACCCAACACTTGGCGTGCGCCTTAGCGGCGTCTCTCTGTCGCCGCCACCCGGTATGGACGGACCGCCCTTCGTCAAAACTTCCAAGCTCGACATCGGCGTTCGCCTGCTGCCGCTGTTGCGCCAGGAGGTCGTTATCGACAAGTTCGTTCTTTACGACCCGGTGTTTGAGCTTCGCGTTGACCGCAATGGCAACAACAGTTGGGACATGGCCGCGCAAGAATCCAAGCGGCACATTCGGGTTGCCGAGGCCACTCCAGCGCAAAACACAATGCGCGATTTTTCGACCGGCGCGAAACGCTTTGTCGAAAAGCAGCTGGCTCAAACGCCTCTTGCAGGGGGTACGGGGGGCGGTTCGGGAGCCAAGAGTCCGGTTTCGGAACTGGTGCTTGGCGATATTCGCATCGTCAATGGGACTGTTCGCTATACCGACGAGCGAGACGGCACCAGCGCGCAAGTCGGTGCGATCAACGCCAGTCTTGATCTTGCTTCACTTTCGCAACCGCTGGGCGCGAAAGGGAGCCTTGTTTGGTCCAAGGAAAAGATCGGTTTTGAGGGGAAGCTGACCTCGCCCCAGCACCTGCTAGAAGCGCGTCCGGCAAAGCTGGCACTGACTGTTTCCAGCCGGCCGGTGCACCTTAGCTACGATGGCTCCGTCACGGTTGGGAATGCTTTCAAGCTGGAAGGTGCCGTCAACGGCAAGGCCGGCTCGCTGCGCGGGCTTGCAGAATGGCTTGGTACAGAGCTGCCACCAGCCCCTGGCTTTCGTGAGCTCTCCCTCGCTGGACAGCTCACAACGACAGAGAAGGCCGTACGCCTTTCTCAAGCCAAAGTCGCGCTTGATGGCGCAACGGCGACGGGTGCGGTTGCCGTCGCGTTGTCGGGTGCACGTCCGCACGTGGTGGCCGATCTCAAGGTCGCCGGCCTGAACCTTTCCAACTATGTCGCCGGCGTCACGGGCGACGGGGCGGCACCCGGCGCGCAGCGCGAACCGGGCGCGACACGCGCAGCGCCTGAGCCATCGGAGCCCAAAACGATTGAGGACCTGTTGAAGCGCCCGCAGCCCCAAGTGAGGGGTTACACACAACGGGCTGGATGGAGCAATGAGCCTATCGACCTGGCGCTTCTAGGTCTTGCCGACGCCAATGCTAACCTGTCCGTCGTTCAGCTCTCTTACGGCGATATCAAACTGGACTCCACTCAGCTAATCGTGGAGCTCAAGGACCGTATCCTCAAGTCGACATTCAATGACGTGAAGCTCTACAAGGGCAGCGGAAATGGTGTCGTCACGCTGAACGGAACAGGCGATGCCGCGGTGCTGGGCGCGAATTTTGCGCTTTCGGGCGTCGCAGCCCAGCCTTTGCTCAACGATGCGGCGGATCTGGATTGGCTTGCAGGTACGGGCAATTTCACCGTGTCGCTGCTGGGCAGAGGCAGAAGTCAGGCCGCCATCGTGCGCGCGCTTAACGGCACGCTCAATCTTTCTGTTTCTGACGGTGCGCTCGTCGGTTTCAACCTGGGCGGCGCTTTGCGCGACCTGTCACAAGGTGAAGTCCCGGATTTTTCAAATTCGCCAACGGACAAGACCGACTTCAGTGCGCTGACGGCAAGCTTCATCATCACGAACGGCATCGCGGAGAACAAAGATCTGAAGCTCGCCAGTCCGCTGCTGCGCGCCACGGGTGCCGGCACGGTAAACCTGCCGCAACGCACGTTGAACTATCAAGTGCTTCCCAAACTGGTGGCAAGCCTATCGGGGCAGGGCGGGCAAACGGACCTGAGCGGCATCGAGATTCCCATAAGCATCACAGGCTCGTGGGATGATCCGGCCATTACGCCCGACATTGCCGGCGCCCTCAATAGCGAAGGCACTGTTGACGCGGTGAAATCGATTGGCAAGAATTTTAAGGGCAAGGATGCCGGAAAGATTGTCGACGACCTGTTCGGCAAAGGCGAGGATGGCGGACCTTCCAAAGCGCAGAAATTGCTCGACGGTTTTCTCGGCCGCTAATGTGCGCGTTTATGACAGCACGCCCATTGACGCGGTCCGGCTTACCGGCCTTGTTTGCCCGATGGCGGCAGGGTTGATTAAGAATACGTGAACATCATGGCAGACTTTTTTGGCGCTGCGGACGCTTTTTTCCTTGCGCTAGGGGGGGGTGTGCCTCATATGAGCCCTCTCCGTTCGTCCACCTGCCCCTAAGGTCAAGGAATTCCTACACCCCAAAGGTAAGGAGCGGGCGGGTCACCTCTGTCTACTGGTTGGGGAGGGTCACATGGCCTTTTATGACACCCTCTTCCAATTGGGGATGGACTTGACTCGTTCAAGCACCGCCCAAGAGGAAGATCATCGTGAAGCTGCGCAAGTGGCGCACGAAGATAGGAAGGACTTCTTCATCGAGCGCGATGGCGTTCGGTTCGCCGGAACCCACCTTATAGTGGATCTATTCGGCGCCCGACGGCTCGATGATATTCAGCATATCAAGCGAACGCTAGAGCGATGTGTGAACGTAGCAGGCGCTACGCTGTTGCACATTCATTTGCATCACTTCACGCCTAATGGCGGCGTTTCAGGCGTTGCTGTGCTGGCGGAGAGTCACATCTCCATTCATAGCTGGCCCGAAGCCAACTATGCGGCACTCGATGTGTTTATGTGTGGCGATGCGAAACCGCAGAATTGCGTCGAGGTTCTTCGCGAGGCATTCGAAGCTGAGGATGTGGTCTTGACGACACATCATCGCGGGTCGGAGCTTGAGGACCGCAGCTGGCAGTCTGCACGAGCCAAACAGGTGCCGGTTCGCCACAAGAGCGTCAAGAAAGCCAAAGCCGCCTAGTAAAGGCAGCCTTTGCAAGGCGCGTTTCTTACCCAGAGGAAAGGGCGTGTCGCTTCTTGCGCCGCAGTGGAGCCATGTTTACGTCTTGTGCTTAAGCGGTGTAGCAGGGACAATACTGCTGCGCCGGCTTAGCGCATGCTGAGCAGTGGCTGATGCAAGCTCTCTGGAGCGAATGTGAAACGCGCCTTTGTCACAGCAATCCTATCGACTCTCGCCGTTGCGTGGGCAACGGTGGCCTCTGGGCAGGAGGGCGGCGTCCGTGGCAGCTTCATCACACCGTTCCCCGTCAACGATGTCTACCAGGTGCAGGTGATTGGCGACTGGTTGGCCGAAGGGCTGCTCAACGGCATGCTTGAGCCCACCACCAGCGGTGCTCGTGTCAACATCCAGCGTCGCCGATGGGATTTATCTGGAATCATGAATCGCAGGTCCATGAGGGACCTCGCCAAAATCGAGCAGTCCTTCGCCGGCGACAGGCCCCACATTGCCATCGTCATGCTCGGCGCGCGGGATCGGTTTAGCCTCAGCGGAAAGCGGTTGGGCTCGCGTAATGAGAAGTGGCGCAAGATGTACGCCGAGCGCGTGGATCGGCTGATGAAAGCCCTGAAGCAAGGCAATCGAGCAGTCTATTGGGTCGGTCTGCCGAACATGAGGCGGTGGCGAGACAATGAGCGTGCGCGGCTGATGAACGACATCATTCGCGAGCGCGCCTACCTGAATGGTGTCCGCTTTATTGACTCATACGCAAGTTTCGTCGACGACGGCCGCGGCTATAGCCCTTATGGTCCCGATGTCACCGGACGGATCCGGCGCCTGCGCGATACCGATGGCGTACATTTTACCAATGCGGGCTATCGCAAGCTCGCTCATTTCGTCCAAAGGGAGCTTAAGCGCGATCTGGTGCAAGCGCGCCGGGAGCGCGCAATTCCACTCGCCGGCAGCCCGGCTGAGCAAGCAAGGATCAATCCTGACAGGGCACGCCTGGGAGCTGGGGACGCCAAGAGCAAACAGAAGCTTGCGGCCAAGAAAGCCAGAAACGCTGGGGCTGCCCTCGGAGCAGCGGGCGGGCAAAAGGCCGATCACGGCAAGGTCGACCTCAAAGTTCGCAATCAGAGCGGACTTGAAGAGGTCATAACGGTTGAATTGGTCCGGCCGGCTATCTCTGCTGCCGTCGTTGCTTTGGTGACGCGCAAAGAGAGACCAGATCGCCCATCGCAGATGGGAGACGTCCTGGTCGACCAAATCTCTGGCGGACTGACGGTGATGAGCTCGATCGTCCCTCCGGTCAGTGCGGCTGCTGGCCGGCACAAAACGTCGCCAACGCAGACGCCGTACTTCCGCGTGCTTGAAAAAGGTGAGCGGCTCCCCCCAAAACCGGGTCGAGCAGACGATGTTTCTTGGCCGAAGCCGCAAGAGACGGCAGCGGTCCAGTCGCAGCCGGTATTGAAGAAGGTAGGGGAAAGGCACTCAAGACAGCGCTGAGCACGGCCGGCAGAAATGACCGTTGGCGCGCGCTCGCGCAGAGCCGGCTTTATCCTTGAAGGCGTTCTTCATTTGCCGCTTAGCGCGGCAGCGTCGTTGAGCCCATCAGGAACTTGTCGATCGCGTGTGCGGCTTGCCGCCCTTCGCGGATCGCCCACACGACAAGCGACTGCCCGCGGCGGATATCGCCTGCAGCAAAGATCCTCTCGCGGCCAGAAATCCTGTAGTCCCGCTCGTTGGCATCAAGTCCCTTAAAGCGGCCGCGCGGCACGACCTCAAGTTCGAGCTCGTTCACCAGGTCATCGGCGACAGGTCCTGAAAATCCCATGGCGAAGAGCACGAGGTCAGCGGGCAACTCGCCTTCCGTACCAGCAACAGGCTGCAGCTTATTATCGACCCTGGTGTAGTGAAGTTTCTCGACCTTGCCGTCGCTGCCCGAAAAACCCGTTGTGGAAATAGAGTACTCAACGTCGGCACCTTCGGCCTGGCTGCTGGAAACGCGCAGCTTGAGCGGCCAATTGGGCCATGTCAGTCCCTTGTTCTCCTTTTCAGGCGGCATCGGCATGATCTCGAGCTGAGTGACCGACTTGGCGCCCTGGCGGAACGACGTTCCGATGCAGTCAGAGCCTGTATCACCGCCGCCGATAACAATGACGTGCTTGTCTTTGGCGAGGATTTCTTCGGCATCAGTGATCGCTGGCGGCGTTTCGCCCGAGACGCGACGGTTTTGCTGCGGCAGGAAATCCATAGCGTAATGGATCCCGTCGAGATCCCGGCCCGGTGCCTCTGCGAAAAAGTCGAAGGGGTGCTCTGAGCCGCCCGAAAGTAGCAGTGCGGCGTGCGCGGCCTCTAATTTCTTGACCGATAGATCCTTTCCAACGTGGACGTTGCAGTGAAAGGTGACGCCTTCGGCCTCCATCTGCGTCACGCGCCTATCGATAATGTGCTTTTCCATCTTGAAGTCGGGAATGCCGTAGCGCAGGAGGCCGCCGGGCTTGGCGTGCTTCTCGTAGACGTGCACCTCATGACCAGCGCGCGCAAGTTGCTGCGCGGCGGCAAGGCCTGCCGGACCGGAGCCGACAATGGCGATGCGCTTGCCGGTTTTGGTTTCTGGCGGCTCAGGTGCGACCCAACCTTCCTTGAAAGCGCGATCGGCAATCGCGCATTCGATCGTCTTGATGGTAACGGGTATGTCTTCGATGTTGAGCGTGCAGGCTGCTTCGCACGGTGCGGGACAAATTCGTCCGGTGACTTCGGGAAAGTTATTGGTCGAGTGCAGATTGATCGCGGCGCGCTGCCATTCGCCATCGTAGACGAGGTCATTCCAGTCCGGGATTTGGTTATTGACCGGGCAGCCAGTGTGACAATAGGGAATGCCGCAGTCCATGCAGCGCGCAGCCTGGACCCGGGTCTCTTCCTCGCCGAGCGGCAGCACAAACTCATGCCAATGCTTTACGCGCTCCTCAACAGGCGCATATTTGCGCTCGGCGCGTTCAAACTCCAGAAATCCCGTAACCTTGCCCATTAGCTTCCTGAGTTGTGAACCGGCATTGCACCAACTGGTTGCGCCGCCGTTCGTCGTGTCCCTAACGTCTTACATAAGTCCAGCGACCGCACCCGAGACTTTTCATTGCGAATGGGTCAGTTGCTGCCAGCATCCGCTGTCTTGAGGCCAATCTCGAGCACCTCTAACCCCGTCGCGTTAGCGGCCTGCGCCTTGGCGATTTCGGCAAGGGCGCGCCGGTACTCCAGGGGCATGACTTTCTTGAACTTCGGCAGAAATTCGCTCCAGTTAGCGAGTATGTGCTTGGCTTTCGCCGAGTTCGTGTAATGGCCGTGGCGCGCAATGAGATGATAGAGCCGCTCCGCGTCACGCTTCGTCATGTCGCTCATGATCTCGACCAGCCCGTGGCTCTCAAGGTCGCCTGTCTTGCCGTTTGTGAGCTCTTCGATAGCCTCTTGATCGGCCTCAATGGGTTCCAGGTCGACCATGGCGAGATTGCACATAGACTCGAGGGTGCCGCCCTCATCGAGCACGTAAGCTATACCGCCTGACATGCCGGCTGCGAAGTTGCGCCCCGTCCGCCCCAGCACGACGACGACACCACCGGTCATATATTCGCAGCAGTGATCGCCGGTGCCTTCCACGACGGCGACGGCACCCGAGTTGCGCACGGCAAATCGCTCGCCCGCGATGCCGCGGAAATAACATTCGCCGGTGATAGCACCATAGAGGACCGTGTTGCCGACGATGATGCTCTCCTCCGGCGTGATGCCTGAGACCGCGTTCGGGCGGATGATCAGCTTGGCGCCGGATAGGCCCTTGCCAATGTAGTCATTGCCCTCGCCGACAAGATCGAGTGTGACGCCGCGCGCACCCCATGCGCCAAAGCTCTGACCGGCGGTGCCCTTTAATGTCAGCCAGATGGTGTCTTCGGGCAGGCCGGCATGACCGTAGCGCTTGGCGATTTCGCCTGACAGCATGGTGCCGGTGCTGCGATCGGTATTCTTGATGTCGAGGTCTTCCTTGACGGGCTTGCGGGACTCGATGGCCGGACGGCACAATTCGATCAATTTGTTGTCGAGCACCTTGTCCAGCCCGTGGTCCTGGCGCTCGGAATTATGAATCGCAACGTGCTCAGGCATCTCCGGCTTGTAGAAGATCTTGGAAAAATCGAGTCCTTTGGCTTTCCAATGGTCAATCGCGCGGTCCTTATTGAGCACATCCGACTGCCCGATCATCTCGGCAAAGGTTCGGAAGCCAAGTGCGGCCATGATCTCGCGGACCTCTTCGGCGACGAAGAAGAAGTAGTTGATCACGTGCTCGGGTTTGCCCTGGAATCTGGCGCGCAGCACAGGGTCCTGTGTGGCAACGCCGACCGGGCAGGTGTTCAGGTGACACTTGCGCATCATGATGCAGCCTGCCGCGATAAGCGGTGCGGTGGAAAATCCAAACTCATCGGCGCCAAGCAGAGCCCCAACCACGACGTCCCGGCCCGTGCGCAGCCCGCCGTCGACTTGAACTGCGATGCGCCCGCGCAGTTGGTTGAGCACCAGCGTCTGGTGCGTTTCTGCGAGCCCAATTTCCCAGGGGGAGCCGGCGTGCTTGATCGATGTAAGTGGCGAGGCGCCAGTGCCGCCTTCGAAACCGGAAATCGTGACGTGGTCGGCGCGCGCCTTGGCGACCCCCGCGGCAACGGTGCCGACGCCGACCTCGGAGACAAGTTTGACCGAGACGTCACCTTGGGGGTTGGCGTTCTTTAGATCGAAGATGAGCTGCGCCAAATCCTCAATCGAGTAGATGTCATGGTGCGGCGGGGGTGAGATAAGTCCAACGCCCGGCGTGGAATGGCGCACCTTGGCGATCACCGCGTCGACCTTATGGCCGGGTAGCTGCCCGCCCTCGCCGGGCTTTGCGCCTTGTGCCATCTTGATCTGCATCATGTCGGAGTTGGCGAGATACTCGGTCGTGACACCGAAACGGCCAGACGCGACTTGCTTGATCGCCGAGCGCATGGAATCGCCGTTGGCTAATGGCTTGAAGCGGTCAGTTTCCTCGCCGCCCTCGCCTGTGTTCGATTTGCCCCCAATGCGGTTCATCGCGATGGCGAGCGTGGTGTGCGCCTCGCGGCTTATTGAGCCAAAGCTCATGGCGCCGGTTGAGAACCGCTTGACGATCTCGGCTGCCGGCTCGACCTCGTCGAGTGGCACCGGCTTGCGTCCCGTGGACTCAGCTGGGAGCAAGCGGAACATGCCGCGCATGGTCAGCAGCTGTTCGGACTGATCATTCACCCGCTGGGCATACGTGCGGTACTTGTCGGGGAGGTTGGCCCGCACGGCGTGCTGCAGATCAGCGACGACATTGGGGCGCCACACGTGATCCTCGCCGCGCACGCGGAACGCATATTCGCCGCCCACGTCCAGCTCGTGGTCGAGTACGGGCACGTCGCCGAAGGCCGCCGTGTGGCGTCTGACCGTCTCCTGGGCGATCTCTCGCAAGCCCACGCCTTCGATCTGCGTGTGGGTGCCGGTAAAGAAGCGATCGACAAAGGACGATTTCAGGCCAACGGAGTCGAAGATCTGCGCGCCGCAATAGGACTGATAGGTCGAGATGCCCATCTTGGCCATGACCTTCAAGATCGCTTTGCCGACGGCCTTGATGTAGCTCTTCTTCACGTCCTCAGCCGTCTGCTCCTCGTTGAGATCGGGCAGCATTCCTTCTAACGTTTCGAATGCGATGTAGGGATTGATCGCCTCAGCGCCGTAGCCAGCAAGCGTGCAGAACTGATGCACCTCATGCGCTTCACCTGTCTCCACGACAAGTCCGACGCTCGTCCGCAAGCCCTGCTTAATCAAGTGATGGTGGACCGCTGAGGTGGCCAAAAGCGCCGGGACAGGAATGCGATCCGGTCCTACGCCGCGATCGGACAAAATAATGATGTTGTACTCGTTTGAGCGAACGGCCTCCTCGGCCTCGGCACAGATGCTATCAAGTGCTGGGCCCATGCCGTCGGCGCCTGTGTCTGCCGAGTAGGTGATGTCGATTGTGACCGACGAGAATTCGTTGTCCTTCACCTCACCAATCTGGCGCACGCGCTCCAAGTCCTCATTCGTCAGGATAGGTTGAAAGACTTCCAACCGCTTCTGGCGCGAGGTGCCCTCAAGATCGAGAATGTTTGGGCGCGGCCCAATAAAGGAGACGAGGCTCATGACGAGCTCTTCGCGTATCGAGTCGATCGGCGGGTTCGTCACCTGTGCAAAGTTCTGCTTGAAATACGTGTGCAGCAGCTTCGACTTCGACGACAGGGCAGACAGCGGCGTGTCTGTGCCCATTGAGCCAATGCCTTCCTGACCGGCTTCGGCCATGGGCGTCATAAGAAGCTTGAGACTTTCCTGCGTGTAGCCAAACGCTTGCTGCAGATCGAGCAGTGAAACGTTGGTCTTCTTTACCGGTTCGCGTTGCGCGGGCAGCGGCAGGTCGGACACCTTGATCTGCGTGCGCTTTAGCCAGGTGTCGTATGGATGGCTAGTCGAAATCTCACTCTTGAGTTCTTTATCAGAGATGATGCGGCCCCTCTCAAGGTCGATGAGCAGCATCTTGCCAGGCTGCAGCCGCCACTTCTGGACAATGGTCTCTTCAGGCACTGGCAGCACGCCCGCTTCAGACGACATCACCACGATGTCGTCTCTCGTGACGTAATAACGCGCTGGTCTCAACCCGTTGCGATCGAGTGTTGCGCCGATTTGGCGGCCATCCGAAAAAGCCATCGCGGCCGGACCGTCCCACGGCTCCATGAGGCAGGCATGATATTCATAGAATGCGCGCCGCTTGCGATCCATGAGCGGATTGCCAGCCCATGCCTCGGGGATGAGCATCATGGCGGCATGGGAGAGGCTGTAGCCGCCCTTGACCAAGAACTCGAGCGCGTTGTCGAAGCATGCAGTGTCGGATTGGCCCTCATAAGAGATCGGCCAAAGCTTGGAAATGTCGCCTCCGTAAAGGGGAGACGAAACGGTTGCCTGGCGCGCGGCCATCCAGTTGACGTTGCCGCGTAGCGTATTGATCTCCCCATTGTGTGCGACCATGCGATAGGGATGCGCCAACTTCCAGGACGGGAAAGTGTTTGTCGAAAAACGCTGATGGACGAGCGCCATCGCTGAGACGAAGCGCGGATCGGATAGGTCTTTGTAGTAGGCCTTGACTTGGTTCGACAGGAACATGCCCTTGTAGACGAGTGTACGGCTTGACAGCGAAACCGTGTAGTGGCCGATGTCGCGCCCCTTGTAAGCGCGATAGAGCGCGTTGGAGACGACCTTACGCGTCACATAGAGGTGGCGCTCAAAATCGTCTTGGTCCAGGATCGTCAACGGGCAACCGATAAACACCTGCCGGTGCATGGGCTCGGTTTCGATTACCATTTCAGACAGCGAAGAATTGTCGACTGGAACCGACCTCCAGCCAAGAAGTTCGAGCCCCTGTTCCTTTATGATGCGCGCCCAGGTTAGCTCGCAAAGAACGCGTAAACGCTCGTCCTGCGGCAAGAATAAGCAACCCACCGCATAACGCCCCGGGGCCGGAAGCGTGAAGCCCAGCTCAGCGCATTCCTCCTTTAGGAAGTTGTGCGGGATCTGGACCAGCATGCCCGCGCCGTCGCCCGCCAAGGGATCGGCGCCAACCGCTCCGCGATGCTCCAAGTTCTGTAAGATCTTTAGAGCATCGGTGATGATCTGATGCGACTTGCGCCCCTTCATATCAGCAATGAAGCCGACGCCGCATGCATCGCGCTCATGAGCGGGATCGTAGAGCCCCTGGACTTCGGGCCGCCCGTGCGGTCCGTTGAGCGGGATTTTGCGTCGCGATATTTGGCTCTTCGTCATTTACGATCTCGATGGCGCGCCGGTCGCCTGCAGGGCTCTTTCGTCCGGTTGCGGCTTCGCCGGCGCGGGCGCTGCGCAGCGCGCAATTTGTCGCCTGTCTATGGGTTATGTCAAAGTTGCAGAGTTAGTGGCAATTGGACGAGGGCTTCTGGGCAAACATGGCGACGGTCGCCAGCGGCTCTTTCGCCGTCCCAGCCGCTTCTTCAGCGTCCGCATCTTGCCATGCCGCCGGATATTCCGGCCTTGCGAAATCGAGCACGCTCACGTTCCTCATTCTCCAGGCTCGTCGATTGTCGTAAGCCAGATACTCTGCCGCCAATGGCGCCGCTGGCTCAATTTTGCACCAAATAGAGCAAATAAAGGACAGGACTACTGACCTTTTTTAGCGAGCTTGGCAGATTTAGGGGCCCCGCACAAGGACCAAACCTTTGATGAATGGTGAAATTGCGGGACAATCGAGCACGAAAAGGACGGCCACCGCTCTCGCGGCCGCCGCCCTTTCCTGGCCCAAAACTATGTGTTCAGGCAAGGCTGTTACACATTAGCCTCGATCTGTTTGGCCTTGTGGCCTGATCCAATTGCAATGCTGCGTGGCTTCATACGCTCAGGCAGATTGCGGACGAGGTCGATGTGCAGGAGCCCGTTTGTAAAGTCGGCACCCTTGACTTCGACGTAGTCTGCGAGCTGGAAACGCCGCTCGAAACTGCGCGCAGCAATGCCGCGGTGCAGGAACGTACGCTCCTTGTCGTCAGGCTTTTTCTCGCCGCTGACAGAGAGTGTTGTCTCCTTCACCTCGACCTTAAACTCGTCTTCGTTAAAACCGGCAACCGCCATGGTAATGCGGTACTCGTTCTCACCAAGACGCTCGATATTGTAGGGCGGATAACCGGCTTCAGCGTCAACGCCGCTCACCGTATCGAGCAGCTGCGCGAAACGATCAAAGCCGATGGTGGAACGGTAAAGGGGAGCAAAGTCGAACTGTCGCATGACATATCCTCCTTGAATGAAGCGACATGTAAATGCCTGCCCAGTGGGCCAAGCTTTTTCGAATTGCGCACCCTCCAGATGAGGCATGCGCATCTCGTATTTAAGAGCCGTCTCGCTCAATTCAAGGCTCGCAAGTGGCGCGCGGCGCGGCAAACACAGCCCCGCACCAAGTTAAGCTGCGGTAACGGAAAAATGGTAGTCCTTCATCTGACGTTCATGTTGCCGCCGCCATTCTGTCCCGGCTATTCGAGGCGTCTGCAACTCGAATGAAAGGAAGTGTCCCCATGTCAGCCCGTCTCGCCGCGGTGGCTGCCGTTGCCGCATCCTTATTTGCCGTCGCGCCGATAGCCTCGGCCGCCGATCTCGATTATCCGTCGCAAGACTACTCGCAATACGAGCCAGGTTACGAACCGAACTATGGTTCGGGATCTTCAGGCCCCCGATATGTGGATCCTTATGCGAATGCGCCGCCGGAACGCTACGCGGGGCCGCCTGAAGATGTTGCGCCGCCCTATCCGCCGCCGCCAATTGCCAATGGCAAAGGGTTTAGAGAGCCGGCCTATCCACCTGCGGCATCAAATGGCAAGGGGTTTGCTGAGCCAGCATATGCGGCACCGCGTTACGCTTATCGAGAGCCGCGCTGTGTTCCGCGCCGCGTTGTCCGCCGCCGGCTGCGTGCACAAGGCTGGTATGCCTTCCATCGATTCAGGCCCAGGGGGCCCATCATGGTTGTGCGCGCACGTCGCGCGCCGGGCCGGCCGTTCAAGCTGACGATCGACCGCTGCAGCGGTGAAATCGTCGAAGCGCGCCCCCTTCGCCGGTGGCGTTTGGGGCCATTTGCATTCGGACCGCGACGTGGCCCGTATTGGTCCTATTGAGAACCACCCACTGTCCTAGACGCTGATTGGCGACTCTGTGAAGGTGAGGCGCATCCTGATATAGGACGCGTCGCAGAGCGTGTCGCTATCAGAGGGCACTATGGAGCTCGTAACACTACCCAAAAACCCGGTTCCGAGCGGCGCGACGGCCGGGTCCTTCAAAGGATACGACGGGACTGAACTAAGGTTTGCGCGCTGGGATGCAACGCGCTCGCCCCGGCGTGGCACGGTCTGTCTGTTTGGCGGGCGCACCGAGTTCATCGAGAAATACTTTGAGGTTATCGCCGACTTACGCCGGCGCGGTTTTGCCGTTGCGACGATGGACTGGCGCGGGCAGGGCGGTTCGCAGCGCAAGCTTGCTAATCCCTACAAAGGTTACGTCAAAGGCTTTTGGCAGTACGACCGCGATCTCATTCGGTTCATGAAAGATGTGGTGCTGCCCGATTGCCCGCCGCCATTCATTGGGTTTGGTCATTCGATGGGCGGCAACGTTCTTTTGCGTAATGCGACGATGCAGGGCTTGTGGTTTGAACGCATGGTGCTCTGTGCGCCGCTGATCACCTTGAACGAAGTCACATTGCAGCACTCGCCCTTTACGGTACGCCTTTACGCGGAATTGGGCTGCGTGCTTGGCATGTCAAAGGCGTATGTCTCCGGCGGCTCAGATGAGTTCGAGAACTGCAAACCCTTTGACGACAATTGTCTGACGTCCGATCGCGAACGTTGGCAAAGGACCAAGGCGGTGCTGGACGCTAGACCCCAGCTCGGGCTCGGTTCCCCGACGATCCGCTGGCTGCGCTCTGCGCTTCGATCGTGTCGGCGCATTTCCGCCGAGAGCTATCCGCAGCGAATTAACGTTCCATTGCTCTTTTTTGCGGCTGGGAACGATACAGTCGTGTCTTCTCGGGCGATAGAGGATTTTGCTGTTCAGGCGAAAGTATCCTCTTGCATCCTGATGCCCGGATCCCGTCACGAGATCCTGCAAGAGAACGATATCGTCCGCGCGCGCTTTTGGGCGGCGTTTGATGCGTATGTCGGGGTCGATACCAAGGTGGCTTGAGGTGACGCGCAAGCCGCTCGCGTGTCAATCAACGTGCAAGCAATGACAGCACAGTTTTGTGCAGGCGCGGGTCGCCCGTGGCCACGATACGTCCGCCAGAGGCTGCCGGCTCGCCTTCCCACGTTGTGATGCGTCCGCCCGCTCGCTCAATGATCGGGATCAGGGCAACCACGTCGAAGGGCTTCAAGCCCGACTCCAACACAATGTCGACGAACCCTGCTGCAAGCAGACAGTAAGCGTAGCAGTCACCACCGTAGCGGGTCATGCGAGCCTTAGACTTCAGTCGCGTGAACGCATTCCATTCCTCACCCTTCGCGAACAAGTCGGGGTGTGTGGTCGACACAATGGCATCAGCAACCCGGGGACAGTCGCGCGTCTTGAGTCGGCGGGCGCGTCCTTCTCCCGTGCGCATGAACGCTTCGTTGGGACCCGACCAAAAGCGCTCCCCAGTAAAAGGTTGATTCATCAAACCGAGGAGCGGGTTCTCACCATCCAGAAGCCCGATGAGCGTGCCCCACAACGGGGAGCCCATAATGAACGCGCGCGTGCCGTCTATGGGGTCAACGACCCATCGCAGACGCGCGTCTTCGCGTACGATACCGAATTCCTCGCCGATGAGGCCATGGTCCGGACAGTGTTTTCCTACAGCGCGCGCGATGGCTCGCTCGGCTGCTTCGTCGGCTGCCGTGACAGGATCGAAGGCGCCGCGCGGTGCCTTATTTGTCACAGCGATGGGCTTACGGAAGTAGGGCTGGATGGCTTCGCCAGAGATGTCTGCGAGGCTGTGGGCGAATTCGAGCAGCGTCTTGAAACTTGGCCGGGAGGTCGAGCTCACAGTTGTTTCCTTTATTTACAGGATATTATGGAAATCTGCTCCACTAAAATATCTACTACTACTGCCTCGCTTCCCAACCTCAGTTTCCATTGTGTGGCCTAGTATCCTATTCTGTTGCTGCCCGGTTACATATTCACCGGAATGGCGCATTATTGCTGCCCGTTGGGTTGCTGATGACGCCGAACACGCTCAATCTGTTTGTCACGGTGGAGTTGATGATCCAGCGACGCCGTAGCCCACTTGGGCGTTTCCTCCCTAGACTTGGGCCGTTCGTGCCGCGAACGGCCTTTTTTCCGTCCACCAGCCAGAGCCTGCCGCAAGCGTTGCCGCCATGCGCGAAATGCTGAGCTCCCCAGTTTGGGTTATGCAGCTCTGCAAAAAATGCAATTGAAAATTGTGCGGCGCACCCTTAGCTTTTGCGATGCGACATTGCGAGCCCAGCTTGTTTTGTCGTAGCCCTCCTTGGGCGTTTCCTCCCTAGACTTGGGCCGTTCGAGACCCGGACGGCCCATTTTTCTTTTCTGGGTGCCCCGCATGAGACGTTCGATCATCCCGCGCCGCAGCATGAATTTCCATCATAGCGGAGCGTTGGAGTACTCAGTTGCATGATGTCCACCGCGCCGGCGATTGCATACCTGGGGTGACCTGTGGTTCTGGTGCGACCCCCATTGCAGGACAGGCTCATTCGGCGGCGGCGCGCCGTTCCAGCAAGGTCGGCAGATCGCAGAATAAAGGGCCCGCAAGGCCTTCTAGGTCGCGTTTCAAACGGGCGAAGTCCGCAGTGGGCTCCAACGTTTTCTCATCAAGATAAAGCCCGCGATTAAGTTCCAATTGTACGGCATGAACGCTTCGCGCGGGCCGGCCGTAGTGCTCGGTGATGTAGCCGCCCGCATAGGGGCGGTTCATCTGCACCTCGTATCCCAGGTCCGCCAAGCATTCCTTGAGAAATCGGGTGATCTTGCTGTCGGCGGCAGCTCCGAACCGGTCGCCCAGCACGATATCGGGCCGTGGTCCGCCTGCCGGTGCCATAGAAACGGACGGCATTGAGTGGCAATCGATCAAGATCGCATAACCGAACCGGTGCCGCGTCTGCTCTATGAGCTCAGCCAGTGCGGCATGGAAAGGAATATACAATTGCTCCACCCTGCGCAGACCGGAGGCAAGCGGCAATTTGTTGGGGTAGATCTCCTCGCCGTCGGCGACAATGCGCGCGATCGTGCCTAGGCCGCCGGCAACCCGCACAGATTGTGCATTTGCGTAATCAGGCAGCGGCTCGATGAAGAGCTCCGGGTCAAGCTCATAGGGCTCCCGGTTAACATCGAGAAACGCGCGGGGAAAGCGTGCTGCGATAAGGGGAACGCCTTCCGCGGCGACTGGCTTGAAAAGCTCGTCGACGAAGCAATCTTCCGATTTTCTGAGCGATAATGGTGTCAGACATGACTGCTTAAGGAAGTCGCGCGGGTAAATGTTGCCCGAATGGGGTGAGCACAGCACGAATGGCGCGACCTGGGGCTCTGGCGCGTGCACGACGAACGGCGGCAGCAGTTCAGAGGGGACAGAATCCTGGGTGCGCGTAGGCATGCGTTTGGCAGTTGCTAAGGGCAGTTGCTAGCGGCGGTTGCTCGAACTTGAGCCGAATGGGGAAAAGGTCGCACGCCGTGCGAAGCACTCAACCCCTTGCTCACTGTGCCAACCTGGTCTCAATATGTCCATCAAGTTAGAGGAGTGTTGCTGACGCGTGCTTGTGAAGCATGCTGTATTGGCAGGGCACCAGCGATAAGGATTCATCAACTCTTCGTTTACCTTACGGGCACCAGATTCGGCTCTAATGTGAGCGTCGCGTACCGCAATCAACGGATTTAGTCACAAGAGCCGTCATGACAGCCAAACCCTCTCGACTCATCGTACCCCGAATCCTACTGGCCGAAGACGACGATTCCATGCGCGGGTTTTTAGTCCGCGCGCTCGAGAAGGCCGGCTACGACGTCATAGCCTACGAGAACGGGGAGGAGGCCTTCGAGCGGTTGAAGACCGATCCCTTTACACTGCTGCTGACAGATATCGTCATGCCGAAAATGGACGGGATCGAGCTGGCGCGGCGGGCGAGCGAACTCGATCCTGAGCTCAAGATCATGTTTATAACCGGGTTTGCGGCCGTAGTTCTAAATAGCGACGTCGCCGCGCCCACGGACGCACGCGTGCTTTCCAAGCCGTTCCATTTGAGGGACTTGGTGCGCGAGGTCGACCGTCTACTAGACGCTTGAGGTGTGTCCGAGCTTGACCGCAGCAATACAGACCGCCTAGAACCACGCCCTCTAGGGCGCGTAGCTCAGCGGTAGAGCACTACGTTGACATCGTAGGGGTCACAGGTTCGATCCCTGTCGCGCCCACCATCCGAATTGACCGAATTGGTACCGAAATGAAAGTCAGGAATTCCTTGAAGTCGCTACGTGCGCGCCATCGCAACAATCGCCTGGTGCGACGGAAAGGGCGGCTCTACGTCATCAACAAGACCCAGCGGCGCTTCAAGGCGCGGCAGGGCTGAGGCGTCCCGGCGCGGGCTGGCCTTTGACGGCAGCTGCCCGGCATCCTATTCATAAAGGATGCATGACAAACTCCTACTTCCCGTGGTCTTGGGGCTTGCGCTCTGCGCACCGGCGTTGACGCCTGCGCACGCCCAGGGTGCACCCGCCCCGCAGCAGGAAGCGCCAACGCCGCCAAGCCCGCGACTTGCACAGCCCGATGCCGAGAAGAACTCGCAGGCCGAACAAGAGCCCCGTAAAGATCAAGACACGCAGCTTGATGTGCTCTACGCCCAGCTTGCCAAGGCGCCGGATCCCGCCCGCGCTGACGCACTTACGAAGGCGATCGAGCGACTGTGGTTGCAAACTGAAAGCGACACGGTCGCCGTATTGATGGCGCGCTCGTTGAAAGCGATCGACGAAAAGCGGTTGGAGCTTGCTCTGCGCCTGCTTGACGCTGTTGTTGAGCTTGCGCCCGACTATGCGGAAGGCTGGAACCGCCGCGCCTACGTATACTACCTGCAAGATCGAAACGGCAGTGCGCTGGGCGATCTACGCCGCGTCTTGGCGCTGGAGCCAAAACACTTTAGGGCGCTGTCGGGACTTGCGCAGATTCTCAACGACTACGGCCAGAAGAAGAATGCTCTAAATGCCTATCGCGAGTTGCTGCGAATTCATCCGCAAGCATCGGGCGCGAAGGAAGCGTTTGAAAAGCTGTCCGTTGAGGTCGAGGGGCAGGGCATCTAAGCCGCGCAGAGGTAGGCTTCACAGTGTCTCGGCCATTGGCGCACCGTGTTTGTTCACGAACGCGATGCGGATCATGTTGGTTGCGCCGGGAGTGCCGAGCGGCACACCGGCGGTTATGAGAAGGCCCTCGCCCGGGGCAGCAAATCCTTCATCAAAGGCGATGCGACAGGCCTTGCGCACCATGTCGGACAGGTTCTGCGGGTCCCCCGTCAGCACCGTCTGAATCCCCCACACCAACGAAAGCCGCCGTGCCGTTGCTTCGACCGGCGTCAGTCCGATGATTGGCAATGCCGGGCGTCCGCGCGTCACGCGCATGGCCGTGGAGCCGGTGGCCGTGTAGCAGACGATGGCCGCCAGCTTCACAGTGTAGGCAATCGCGTGCGCCGCGGCAGCAATGGCGTCGGCCGCGGTTGGTTGCGGGGTCGTTTGCGTTGCGTGGACGACGGCGTCGTAGCCTGGGTCGCCTTCCACCTGGATTGCAATGCGATCCATCATCTGGATCGCCTCGACGGGATATTGTCCGACTGCGGATTCTGCTGAGAGCATCACGGCATCCGCGCCATCGAAAACGGCGCTTGCCACGTCGGAAACTTCGGCGCGTGTTGGCAGGGGCGAAGAGATCATGCTTTCGAGCATCTGCGTGGCAACAACCACCGGCTTGCCCGCGGCGCGAGCCGTGCGCGTTATCTTCTTTTGTAGACCTGGGACGCGCTCGACGGGGATCTCGACGCCAAGATCGCCGCGCGCAACCATGCAGCCATCGCTGGCCAAAATGATCGCATCAAGATCGGTAACGGCGGAAGGCTTTTCTATTTTGGCAAGCACGGCCGCGCGATCGCCGATCAGCTTGCGTGCCTCAAGAACGTCGTCTCCTCGCTGAACAAACGATAGGGCAATCCAGTCAACTCCGAGTTTCAAAAGATGGCTGAGATCGGCTTGGTCTTTTTCCGTCAGCGGTCCGACGGGGAGCAGGGTATCGGGCAAGCTGATGCCTTTACGACTGGCGAGTGCGCCGCCCACCAGCACTTCGGCAGCAATCGAATCTTGCGTCGATTCCACAATGCGCATTCGGATCTTTCCGTCGTCGAGCAGCAGCATGTGACCGGGCTGGACTGCGGCGAAGATCTGGGGGTGCCGCAGAAACACAGACTCGTTCGTTCCCGGGATTTCCTCGCGAACGAAGCGAAAGATGGCGCCGTCATTGATGAACGCGCGGCCGCCGTGAAACTCGCCAATGCGAAACTTCGGACCTTGCAGGTCGCCAAGCACACCGATGGGATGGCGATGACGCTTTGCGACCCAACGCACGGAGTTTAGCAACGCTCGGGCTGCCTCACGCGTGGCATGACTCATATTGATGCGAAAGACATCGACGCCGGCCAAGAACAGCCGCTCGATCATCTCGGTGGATGACGTGGCGGGACCCAATGTCGCAACCACCTTCACACGTCGGTTGCGTCTCATTGAGTCTTTGCCCCCTGATCCTGCGGATCGGTGAGGCGGATGGTCCACTCCCGCGACTCGCCAGTGTCCACCTCGAAAAATCCGGTGCGCTTATAGCCGCGTTTCTTGCAATCATGAACCCCCCGGATGGCAAACGACTTGTCGGCGGTGCACATGTAGTTGTCGCCGACCCACTCGCCGCCCCGGTCGTAGTCGATCGCATGAACGTAAATGAAGCGGCTAGGCACGGCTCCCTTGAGCAACGTTTCACACGTCTGCGAGGCGATGTTCCACCAGCCTTCGGTCGACCAGCCTTGCTGGTCCCGGTACCCCACCGATACGCCCACGCGGCTGGAGGTGGAATTGCAGAGCGTGAGATCGGCGTGAGCGGCGCTAGCGATCAAAACGAGGAGAGGGGCGAGCGACAGGCTTGTAGCGGCACTATGTACCGCTGCGCGCCGCAGCCGTTGTCGTCTGTGGGACCTCACGTCCTCAGCTCCATTGTTCACAACTAATCAAGCGGCCAGGGTTAAGCGGCGACACGAAAGCGTCCTGCGCGCCCGTTGCTCGCCACAGGTCGACGCGTAAGACGGCAATGTCGTGAACATGTTTTTGGATCGAACCGCACTGGATGAAAACACTGGACGCATGCCGCAGCCCGGATTGGTGGTTCTTCTCCACGATATTGGCGGCATTGAGATTGGCGGTTCGTGCAGCATGCGCAGACTGGGGAATATCTTCAGAGCGAAAGCATGGCCGGGCACCCGACCAGCCGCGATCCAATTGTTATTCATTGGGTTTAGATAGCCTGCGCCCATCGATTTTGTTCTCGTTCTCTGCCCCAGGGCGCTGTTTGCGCAATCGCGCTTGCTGCGTCAAGCGGCGCACTAATGCGGCTGGTTTTCGAGTGATGCCAACGGTATATTTGCGCCATGCAGCACTCCACCGGGGGCGAGTCGGCTCCCCTCGTCCCACCCTCCGTTACCGACAGCTATGAGATCCTATCCGGTCGCCTTGATACTGGGTTGGTGATCATCTGTGATCACGCAGTCAATACGCTTCCATCCGGATACGGCACCTTGGGGCTGCCGGAGGAGGAGTTCCAGCGTCACATTGCCTATGACATCGGTGCCTTCGAGCTGACAAAGCGGCTGTCAAAGGCGCTGCGCGCGCCGGCCATCGGCGCCAGGTTTTCCCGCCTTCTGATCGACGTCAATCGCGGCCTTGATGACCCCACGCTCATCATGCGGATCTCCGATGGGTGCGTGGTGCCCGGCAATCGTCAGCTCGAAACAGCAGAGCGGGAAAAGCGGGTGCGGCTCTACTACGAGCCTTATCACCAAGCGATCGACGCGCTCATCGAGCAAGGCATTGCGGCTGGTATCCCGCCAGTCCTGCTGTCGATCCACAGCTTTACCGAGAGCTGGAAAGGCGTGCGCCGCCCGTGGGACGCGGCCATACTTTGGGATCGGGACTATCGCTTCGCGGTGCCGCTACTGGAGGCTTTGCGAACCGATCGCGATATTCTTGTGGGGGAGAACGAGCCATATAGCGGAAGTATTGCTGGCGACTGCATGTGGCAACACGGCACGCGCCGGGGGCTAGCCCATACTATCGTGGAGGTGCGCCAGGATCTTATCGGGGAGGCGGAGGGTCAGGCGCATTGGGCGAAACAGATCGCGACAGCAGTCGAGAGCGTTCTCGCGCGCCCCGACCAGCGAGAGAGCTTGCACACCGTGCACTATTTCGGTTCTCACACCGACGCAGAGGGAGCGCCGCCCCATCCCAGCGTGGAAGGAAGGAGCTCAGAATGCGCCGAATCGACCCGCAGGTCGTGACCGAATTGGAGGCTGCCGCCTTCCGCCGGCTCGTGCAACATCTGCGCGAGCGCACAGACGTGCAAAACATCGATCTAATGAATCTTGCCGGTTTTTGCCGAAACTGCCTAGCGAACTGGTATCAAGACGCTGCGGCTGAAAAAGGGATCACGCTGACTAAGGATGAGTCGCGCGAGGTTATCTACGCCATGCCATACAAGGATTGGCAGGCGCGATACCAAACCGAGGCCTCGCCGGAAGCCAAAACGGCATTCGTAAAGGCAAAGTCCAACGGGCATTAAGTGTGGCCCGTCGGCCTCATATCCCGCTCAAGAATCCTCTGGATCGCGAGCCTCCTCGCCTTGAATGCCTACCAGCGCGCCGTTAGCGTCGAACTGACTCCATGTAAACGGGGGATAGAGGGATGACGACGCTACAGGCTTCGGCGCAAAAGCAACTACGCCAGCTCGTCGAGCAAATTGAACGGCTCGAAGAAGAGAAAAAGGCCCTCGCGGGCGATATTCGCGACAAATATCACGAAGCCAAGGCAATGGGTTTCGACGTCAAAGCGATGCGCCAGATCGTGCGTTTGCGCAAGAAGAGCGCAACCGAGCGCGAAGAGGAAGTGAGCATCCTGGAAGTTTATTTGCACGCATTGGGCATGCTCGACGAGCACGCCTCAGCGATGACTGCGGCCGCGTAAGGCGCTTCTCGACCAATGCCTTTGAGGGCGCGCCAACGCCGTGCTTTCAGCGCTCAGTTTGCGCGTGGGCGGGGCGGTTGATGATGGAGAAGGGGCGCCCGGGACGATTCGGCGTTCGCCCGAGGCGCCCACAGCTGTGGTGGAGGGATTTCTCCCACCCCGCCACATGCGGATTGGCAAGCCCATCCAAATCGTACGGTGGGGGTGCCAAAAACGTTATCACGCCAATCTAGACACTCGCTTGGATAAGCTCTAATCGTAAATTGTTGGATTGGGCATCAGCGTTCCTTATGCCGCACGTGACCTTAAAGCAGCTGCGTTATTTCGATGCGCTGGCACGCGAACGGCACTTCGGCCGCGCTGCGGAGGCGTGCTCCGTCACCCAGCCTGCGCTGTCAATGCAGATCCACGAATTGGAATCGCAGCTCGGCTTTGTGTTGGTTGAGCGCACGCGAGCCGGCGTTCTCCTCTCAGACAAGGGCCGCGAAATTGCCACGCGGGCCGCTCGCATTTTGGGTGACGTCCGCGATATGGTCGAGTTTGCCCAACATGCAAACGAATTGCTCGCCGGCTCCCTTAGGCTTGGGGTCATTCCGTCGATTGCGCCTTACATGCTGCCGCCGCTGCTGTCGCTGTTGCGCGAGAATTACCCCAATCTGGAGCTGCACGTGCGCGAGACACAAACGCTGCCGCTCACCCAAGAGCTAGTTGAGGGTAAGCTCGATGTCTTGCTTCTTGCGTTGCCAATCAATCATCCCGAAATCGAGACGCTGGCGTTATTTGATGACCGGTTTCTTTTGGCTCTTCCCCACGAGCGGCGCTTGAGTGCGCGCGTGCGTGCGACCAAGGATCTGCTCGAGCATGAGCGCCTGTTGCTCTTGGAGGAAGGTCATTGTCTGCGCGACCAGGCGCTGACCTATTGCAATCTGCAACAGGTCTCCACCGTCAACACATTTGGTGTCTCAAGTCTGTCAACCATTGTGGAGATGGTTGCGGCTGGATACGGCATCACGCTGCTGCCGGAGATGTGCTTGAACGTGGAGGGTCGCGGACGCGAGATCGGGTTGACGCGCTTCGTGGCGCCCGAACCGTTTCGAACAATTGGCCTGGCCTGGCGGGCGACGTCTACCAGGGTCGGCGATTTTCGTGAGCTGGGGCGGCTCGTACAAAGCGCTTGGTCTAAGTGCTGCAATCCGCCAGGGCGGAAAAGTCAACGAGTTGCGAAAGCCGCTAGCGCCAGCTCGTCCTGACGGTGCGGGAGGTCATCCCTGCTGGCACGGGGATGGGTGGCCGTTCACGCCCAAGGGCTGTCAAGTTGACGGCCTTTCCCTGGAATTGCTGAGCCCACATGATCTCAGCCACCTGCCGGCCTGGGCGCATGCGCAGCGGCAGGACGATTTGATCCTCATCGAGCAGATCGAGCGTGCGCGCGACGTCGGGATGCACAAGGCCACCCAATGCTTCGTCATTGATTGAGGCGGATTGCGTAAGAAGCGGTCCAAGCGGGAAGGGGCGGTATGAAAGTTCCTCGGGGTGGTCGTCATCAAACGCTGGTGCCGGTGCCCAGCCGCCGCTCCAATTTGCCGTATCGATGTCGCTTATGTCGGCAGGTGTACTGAGGGGCGGCGCTGTGTTGAACGCGGCCATGCGCGTCATGCTGCGCGCATCCCTCTTCAACTGATTGGCTGGCTTTCGAAAGCGCGAGCCTAATCCCAGCGACATGTTGGCTTTAGCAAAGTCTGGGTTCGCTGATCGGGGCGATTGCGGGGCTCCCCCGGCTCCCTCGCCAAGCTGCGTGTTGGAGATCAGCGCGTCGAGCCGAGTGCGGTCGGCAGGGGGCAGGCGCTGATGTGACCGGTTCGACAGTGTCAAGGACGCGCGTGTCACAAGCTCGTTAAGCTGCTTGCGTTCGGCTTCAGATGTTGGCGGTACAGCGCGCTCGGGTGGCGCGGCCAAGCGCGGCGGACTCGTGACTTTAGGGGCGGGCCATGCGTCCGAAGCCGGTGCGATTGGCGAAAGGGAGGCGACCTGGACTTCAGGCGGCGAGGCCAGCTTTGGTGCCGGCACCATCAATGTGGGCTTGGCGGCCTCGGCCACCATCATTGGCGTTTTCGGCCTATTGCGATTCTCGTGGAAAGCGGCGATCTGGGTTGCCAACTTTTTGTAGCGCGAGCGCGCGATACGTACGTCCTTGCTCGTAATAGGTCCGCCTTTTGCCGGCCTATGCTTCGTCCTGCCGTTGGGGAATAGCAGGGCCAGCTCGTAGCGCGGTACTCGCGGCCAGGCCCGCACTCGGCCCACGTCGACGTGCACAAAGGGAATACCCGATGTTGGATAATAACCCACGCCGCCGCGTTCGCGGATCAGCGCTGAATAGCGCATGCGTTTCACGGGAACATCGGGAAACGCCGCGTCGATCGCCTTGCCGGAAATATGAAAGCTACGCTTTGCCTGACCGCCTCTCGTCCGGCGCAACATGTTGTTGGTCTTGGCCGAGCGATAGCCGCAGATGATGTGTATGGGCTTTTTGCTGCCAAGCTCGGTGTGCATTTCCCAGAGCAGGTCGATAAGGTGGGGATCAATCTTGATTTCCTTGTTCTCTCGCCAATCGCGCAAGTGCCAATCGATCTTCTTAAGCGCATCGGCGACGAACTTGCCGTCCTTCTTGTAGGTGACGGTGAGCGTCTCTTTTGTGTGAATGTGATAGAGCGAAATCGTGCGCGTGCTGTTTGATGCTGCAACGGACAGCGGCGCGGCGACGCCTGCGCAGAGTAGCGCAACGGCTGGCCCCACCAGAAGACGCTTCCAACGCAGGACCAAGCTGGTACCTCGTCTGTTTAGCCGGGCTGATGCTGACTCGCACGCGCAAGCCTCGGTTCGAGCGTGCAAGGTTAGGAGCATGTTGAGCATTTAACCGGCGTTTGTCCCCAATGGGTGCATTATGAACCCTTAATGGTTTGTAATGATTGAATGGGGACAGATGGAGGCTTGGCCGCGGCAGAAACGCGGCAGGCCGGTTGTGAAACGCCGACAGAAAAGTGCGTGATGTCGCTGGGGTTGCTGCGTCAGAAACCGCCGCCCAGCACGGACTGAACATAGTCGCCAGGACTTGATGGACGCTGGCCCCGGAAAATACGGGCCCGCACATTGGGATCGAACTTGACGGGTGCTAGATGATTGGGGCCCTTAGCAATCTGCTTCCACTTGCCTTCTAGTGCCAGCTTGATGCGCTGTTCGTGGCCGTAGACATCGCGTGCGGACTGAATCTCGCCGGCGTCGTCAACCCATGCTGTGAAGTAGGTTACGTGAACGGGAATCCCGCGATCGATTTTCACCTCATTGTTGCCGGGCCCGTTGTTGATCAGATCTTCAATCTGAGCCGCATCCCATCCCTTGACCTCGCCCAGTAGAATTTCAGCCATACGCTGAGGATTGCGTATGCGCATGCAGCCGTGACTGAAGGCGCGCGTGGTCTTGTTGAACAGGCTCTTTGACGGTGTGTCGTGCATGTAGACGAGATGCTTGTTGGGGAACGCGAACTTGACGACCCCTAGCGCATTGCTTTTGCCCGGTGGCTGGTAGACGTCATAGCGGCGGATGTCGGCCTGGCTCCAGTCCACGCTATTGGGGTCGATCACGCGGCCATTGCGCGACAAGCGTAGACCTTGGCGCTTGAAGGAGCGGGCACCACGTGCCAGCGAAGGCCAAAGTTCACGCACCTTGATCGAGTTGGGTACGTTCCAGCGCGGCCGGAAGGTGATCATCGTCATGTCTTGGGAAAAGACCGGCGTCTGTTTACCGACGAGGCCAGTGATGGCCCGCTCCGTATGGATGATCTCACCGTCCTTGGCGATGCGAAGTGTGAACTCTGGGATGTTCAACCAAACGTAAAGACTGCCGAGGTTGTCTGGCATCCAACGCCATTGCTCCATGTTTGCTAGGAGCTGCTCGGCAGTGATCGTAGGCACATTATTGAGGGCGTCGCGCGCAGAGCGGTCGACGATGCCGTTGGCGGGCTCGATGCCCTTTTCTTTCTTGAAGGCGATAACAGCCTCTTTCAGCGCATCGTCGAAAAACCGCTCGTCGCCCGGCTTGCCATCGAGTTGTGGGACCTCAAGCCCCAACCGCTTGCGAAGGAGCGCAACGTGGCGATGTTTCTTTCCGGGGCGAAGTGTTGATCCCTTCGGCAACGTTACGAGCTTCTTAGGCGGCCCCGCCTCTCGCAGCGTCAGATAGGCCTTGCGCAACTTTTCGAATTGAGGGTGCTGTGGGTGCAGACTGCGCAGATAGGCGTCCGGTTGGTCCGACGCGGCAATCATGACCAAAACGTCCTTTGGGTCGAGCAATTGCGGCACGCGGTCGAGATAGGAGCTCAATGTGCCGGCCGGGTCCATGATCCGGCCGCCGCGCGCATGGCGGGCGTACTTGAGTATGGCAAGCGCAAGCGTGATCTCGGCTTCGGCGACGGCCTCTGTATTGGTCTCGTCAAGCTTCGGCAGAGCGAAGGCGCTTGGATCAAGGCCCCAGTCGCCGGCGTTCCCGATTTCCGCAATCGCAGCTTTTGCTGACGGCTTGAAGCCGTTGTCGTTCACCCAAACGGCCTTGTGCTTGCGTGCCGAATAATACTCTGAGAGCACTGCGCGATCAGCACGCACAGTTTCACTGCCCTTGTTCTTGGCAGCGGCAAGCTTCACTTGAAGTGCTAAGCGGAGCGGGTCCTGCGTTTCTGGGACAGGTGCAACTTCAGTTGCTGCAGCGTGCTGATCTTCTGTAGCCGCGCTTTGCGGCTCCCCGGCGTCTTGGGCCGCAGCGGCTCCTGCCAAAAATGTGCTCCAAGCCAGGCACAGGATCGCAGCGTACCGCAGATGCATAAGGATTCTCCTCCCAGTGTCGGGCGGCACGCTAACCGAGCAAGGAATGCCTGGCCACCCCTAATGATCGCGCACGCGTTTCGTACGCATAGGTCTCAGTGGGGCTGTGTCCAAATTGCAAACAGCGCTTATCGTCCAATCTACTGTTTAGGCTGTGGAAGAATTGAGGCTATTTGAGGCAAGCGCAATCGATCCGCCAAGGGATTGCCTTGCGGGTTGGCAAAGCGGCGGCAGCGCTTCAGGGGAGCTTTGGGTACGCTTAGGCGCGTGGCTCCAAGCCGTATTCCTGCATCTTGCGATACAATGTGGACCGGCCGATCTTCAGCCGCTTGGCGACTTCCGTCATGTGTCCGCGATAGCGTCCAAGCGCCAAGCGAATCATGTCGGCTTCGATCTCGTCCAACGGCCGAATATCGCCGCCTTCATTCACCGCAGGGATACCGAGCGCGCTCTCGCCACTGTCATCACGGACATCCATCGTCTGCGGAACGGTGTCTTCAGCCCCCAAGAGAGCGGGGCCCGTGAATAATGGCTCCTTGGCGGCCGGAGGCGGGGCGGCAGGAACTTGCGTTTCAAAACCAGTGACGTGGGCGGCAATCTGCGGGAATTCGGCAACAGTGAGCTCCGACGTATCGGCCAGCACTACGGCGCGGAACACGGCGTTCTCAAGCTGGCGCACGTTGCCGGGCCATGGGTACGATTCAAGAAGGCGCACCGCGTCATCGCTGATGGTGCTCACGCGCTTGCCTTCCTCAGCGGCGAAACGGGTCATGAAGTAGCGAGCCAACTCGGGAACGTCGTCAAGGCGTTCTCTCAGCGGCGGCACCCAAATGGGGAAGACGTTCAGGCGGTAGTAGAGGTCCTCGCGGAATTTGCCCTCACGCACGAGCTGGATAATGTCGCGGTTGGTTGCAGAGATCAGGCGGAAGTTCACATTGACCGATCTCTTGGAACCGACGGGATCGATCTCGCCTTCCTGCAGCGCCCGCAGAAGCTTCACTTGAGCATCAAGGGGCAGTTCGCCGATTTCATCGAGGAAGAGCGTGCCGCCATCGGCTTCCTGGAATTTGCCAATGCGCTTGTCGACTGCGCCCGTGAAGGACCCCTTCTCGTGGCCAAACAGAATGCTTTCAACAAGGTTCTCTGGAATCGCACCGCAGTTCACAACAACGAACGGCTTGCCGGCGCGCTCGCTTTCGCCCTGGATGGCGCGCGCAATCAGCTCTTTGCCGACACCCGATTCGCCTTCGATAAGGACGGGGATATTAGAGACGGCGGCACGGCGGCCGAGGGCGATGACGCGCTCCATCGTATCACCACGCATGATGAGATCGTTGAAGGTGAGCGTGCCTTCGACCTTCTTCTTAATGCGGCTAATCTCGCCAGCGAGCGCCTCGATCTTCAAGGCGCTCCGGATGGAAACTTCTAACCGTTCCGGCGACGCCGGTTTCACGACGAAATCGACGGCGCCTGCGCGCATCGCATTGATGGCGGTATCAATGGAGCCGTGTGCGGTCTGAACGATAACCGGGGGAGAACCTGGACGTCCCTTGAGTCTTTCAAGCACTCCCATGCCGTCGAGGCCGGACATGATGAGGTCGAGAAGAACGACTGCGATTGGCGCGCGCTCCGATCGTTCTAGGATCTGTAGCGCTTCTTCGCCAGAACTTGCGCTCTTAGCCTCGAAGCCAAGCCGCTTAATCGTTTCTTCAAGGATGCGGCGCTGGGCAGGATCGTCATCGACGATTAAGACACACTTTACCATGGGGCACTCGGACTCACACCTGGACGGGCCGGCGCCCTACACCCTCCCGAATTGCGTCAGGATTGGACAGTTGGCGACCGACGGCTCACTCAATAAGTAGAGAGTGCCTTGCAAGGGTAAAGAAGGAGTTTCGATGGGGCCCACCTTGAGCCTTTTTTGGTCCACATGAGTAGTTCTTGTCACGCAAGGCAAGCTGTGCGCTCGTTGCTTCGTGGCTTGAAATTCTGGGCTGGCTTGCGCAGGTTAGTATTCCCATCCCCCAAACTTCGGAGCAATTCATGCGATCCCAAACGCGCCTTAACGTTCTGTCAACGCCAATGAGTTCCGCCGAGGCAGCGCGAGACCAAATGCGTGCGCCCGACTTAGGATCGATGCCCGAATGGAGCCTTGCCGACCTCTATACCGCGCCCGATGCGCCGGAAGTGGCTCGCGATATTGATGCCGCCGCCGCCGCCGCGCAGCGCATGAAAGAGCGCTACCAAGGCAAGCTGACAAAGCTTGGTAGCGATGGGGCTGCTCTTGCCAGCGCGATTGAGGAATTTGAGCAGCTTGTCGAAACAATGGGGAAGCTGGGCTCGTTTGCCGGGCTTTATTATGCTGCAAATCAGGCCGATCCCGATCGTGCCAAGTTCTATGGGGACATTTCGGAAAAACTCACCGCCATTTCGACCGACATCATCTTTTTCGATTTGGAACTCAATCAGATCGATGAGCCGGTGATGGCTGAGGCGCTGAAGGACCCAAAGCTCGCGCGCTATAAGCCGTGGATCGATAACGTTCGCAAGGAGAAGCCCTACCAGCTCGAACAGAAGCTCGAAGAGTTATTTCACGAGAAAGGCCAGACCTCGAGCGCGGCCTGGACCCGGCTCTTTAGCGAGACAATGACAGCTCTTCGCTTTCCCATCGCGGGCGAACCTGAGCCGCTGACACTTGAGCCGGTCCTCAACCTGCTGAGCGATCCCGCTGAGGAGAAGCGCAAGGCCGCGGCCGAGGCACTGGCAGCGGTCTTCAAAGAGAACGTGCGGCTCTTCACGCTCATTACCAACACGCTCGCTAAGGACAAGGAAATCTCAGACCGTTGGCGCGGCTTCAAGGACGTAGCCGACAGCCGGCACCTGGCCAATCGAGTAGAGGCGCCGGTCGTGGATGCGCTCGTAGAGAGCGTGCACGATAGCTATCCCAAACTCTCGCACCGCTACTACGCCATGAAGGCCAAGTGGTTGGGTAAGGAACGCTTGCCGCACTGGGATAGGAATGCGCCATTGCCTGATAAACCGGACAAAATATTCGCGTGGCCGGAGGCGCAACAGATCGTGCTCGGCGCCTTCGCCGGATTCGCGCCGGAGATGGCAGGCATCGCTAAGGAGTTTTTCGACAAGAACTGGATCGATGCGCCGGTGCGGCCGGGCAAGGCGCCGGGCGCCTTTTCGGCGTCGACCGTTCCGTCCGTGCATCCTTACGTTCTGCTCAACTACCTCGGCAAGCCGCGCGATGTGATGACGTTGGCACATGAGTTGGGGCACGGCGTGCACCAGATGCTGGCGCGGCCCCAGGGAGCGCTCATGGCGCCCACGCCCCTGACGCTTGCCGAAACGGCCTCTGTGTTCGGCGAGATGCTGACATTCAAAGCGCTGTTGAAGGAAATCGACGACCCTAAGGAGCGCAAAGCGTTCCTCGCCGGTAAAGTCGAGGACATGCTCAACACCGTCGTGCGACAGATTGCTTTCTACACATTTGAGCGAAAGGTCCATGAGGCGCGGCGTCAAGGCGAGCTAACTCCAGACCAGCTGAACGCCATTTGGTTGGATGTGCAATCCGAAAGTCTCGGGCCGGCGATTGAACTCAAACCCGGCTACGAGGTGTTCTGGACCTATGTGCCGCACTTCATTCACTCGCCGTTCTATGTCTATGCCTATGCTTTCGGCGATTGTCTGGTGAACTCGCTCTATGGTCTCTACGAAGAGGCGCACCCGGGCTTCGTTGCCAAATACTTCCAGATGCTGAAATCCGGCGGCTCAAAGCACCATTCAGAGCTACTGGCGCCGTTTGGGCTAGATGCCTCGAGCCCAGAGTTTTGGCATAAGGGCTTGAAGGTTATCGCGGGCATGATCGATGAGCTGGAAGCCATGGACGCGAGGAGCTGACGCCCGCGGCAGCGCGTCGCGCCACGGTGTTGAGAAGGTGGCACTTTTTCTGGGGGATAGAGCTGTTGTCGCCCCCGCAGCAACGTGCTTCAACCTTTCCGGCCTCTGAGTCTTTCGTACCTATAGAGATTGAGTAGGTGCGCACGGTTCGAATTTGGGGGTTCCCTTTGGGCCGCATTAGGGGTTAGAAGCGCCCGCCATTGCTGCTCAGCAGCGAGCTCAACGTGAGGTGCCAACGTGGCACAGTCGCACGTGGTGGCGAAGGGCGCCGAGGCTGGCTCGCCCGACGGCACTTCCACAAAGCAATTCTGGGCGCTCGTCCTGGGCTGCATCGGCGTCGTCTATGGCGACATCGGCACGAGCCCGCTTTACGCTTTCAACGAGGCCGTGATCGCCGCAAAAGGCGAAAGCTTTGCAGGGCGCGAGGTTGTTTTCGGCGTGCTGTCGCTGATCGTTTGGGCGCTCTTGCTCATTGTCACCCTGAAGTACATTTTCATTTTGCTGCGCGCCGACAACAACGGCGAAGGCGGCACGTTTGCACTCATGGCACTCGCCCAGTCAGTGGCCAAGCGCAGTTCACCGGTCCTCATGGGGCTCGGCATAGCGGGTGCATCGTTTTTCTATGGCGACGCCGTTATTACGCCGGCCATTTCCGTCGTCTCAGCGATAGAAGGCCTGCATCTCGTGTCGCCGGCATTCGAGGACCTCGTTCTGCCGCTGACCATCCTCATTCTGATTGGATTGTTCGCCGCACAGTCGCGCGGTACCGCAAAGGTCGCCGCTTTCTTTGGACCGATTACCTTCGTTTGGTTTATCGCACTTTTTGTCGGAGGACTGTTGCAGATCATCGCCAATCCAGACGTTCTGGTGGCGCTCAATCCCTGGTATGGTGTGAGGTTCGTCTTCAAGCACGGCATGATCGGCTTTATCGTTGTCGGTCTCATTTTTCTCGCCGTAACGGGCGCTGAAGCCCTCTATGCTGACCTTGGCCACTTCGGCCGCAAACCAATTCAGACCGCGTGGCTCGGGTTCATTCTGCCGGCGCTGACCATCAATTATTTTGGCCAGGGAGCGCTCGTGCTTTCGCGGCCCGAGTCGCTCGAGAATACGTTCTTTCTCCTCTATCCCGATTGGGCCCTCGTTCCCATGGTCATACTTGCGACGGTCGCGACCATTGTCGCGAGCCAGGCGGTGATCACGGGTGCTTTCTCGGTAACGCGGCAGGCTATTCAGCTCGGCCTGCTGCCGCGTTTCGGTATTATGCACACGTCCGAAAGCATATCCGGACAGATCTACCTGCCGCGCGTCAACTGGATAATGTTCGTAGCCGTTTTGCTGATCGTGGTGCTCTTCAAGAACTCGAGCAATCTGGCATCCGCCTATGGCGTCGCAATCTCGGCGCAGATGGTTATCGAATCGCTGCTAGCGTTTTTCGTCATTTGGCGGATGTGGGGGTGGAAGCTATGGCAGGTGGCGCTCGTGATCGTGCCGTTTCTCATCCTCGAGCAGGCATTCTTCGCGGCCAACACACTGAAGGTTCTCGATGGCGCATGGGTTACGCTGCTTATGGCGGCTGTGGTCGGTCTTGTAATGGTGACCTGGGTCAAAGGCGCACACCTTCTTGCCAAGCAGACCCGCAAACACGAGGCCGATCTCGGCTGGCTCTTGCGCAAGCTCGAGGCAAAACCGCCGCAGCGGGTGGCGGGCACAGCGGTGTTCTTCACGGCCGACCCGACGGCGGCGCCTACCGCGCTTATGCACAACTTGAAGCACAACCGTATTCTGCACGAACGTAATATCATCTTGTCCATTAAGACCGAGGACGTACCGCGGGTGCCGCGCCACGAACGGGTCTCTGTTGAGCGCGTTTCCGACACCTTCCTTCGGGTGATCGCCCGCTACGGCTTCATGGAGACGCCGAGCGTGCCAAAGATTTTCGAGCAATGCCGGCGCAAGGATCTCAAAGTCGACATGAGCGCAACCTCATTCTTCCTGTCGCGCCGTAATCTGCGCATGACGCCCAAGTCTGAAATGCCGCCCTGGCAAGACCGGCTGTTCGTGGCGCTAGCTCGCAGTTCCGAGGACGCCACGACCTACTTTAGAATCCCGACGGACCGTGTCGTGGAAGTTGGCACGCAGGTGGCAATCTAACGTCTCAAGGCACTTCCCACTTCCCTTGTAGTCGTGCCTTGCGCGTATGATATGTCGTGGGCTGCCGTGTGATACGGTCCCACCAGGCGAGACGTCTCATGGACGAGGAAGAAAACCGCTTTTCAGCGCGCGCCGCCCGTTATGTGCGCGTCGGCACAAATGTCGGCGCGGTCGCGGCTCGGGTTGCGGGCGGGCGCTTGTTTGGCGTTGAACAAGACAGCTCACGCAATGCGGCGGAGCTAGCAGCAGCGCTCGGCGGGCTGAAGGGCCCGCTCATGAAGGTGGCACAGCTTCTGTCTACGATTCCTGAGGCATTACCAGCGGAATACGCGCGTGAACTGGCGCAACTGCAGTCGGCGGCACCCGCCATGGGGCCCGCGTTTGCGAAGAGACGTATGCGCGCCGAACTGGGTCCCGATTGGATAGAGCGCTTTGCAAGCTTCGAAACGGCGGCGGCCGCGTCTGCTTCTCTCGGGCAGGTCCACCGCGCCGTTGCCCACGATGGGCGTCAGTTGGCCGTGAAGCTTCAATATCCAGACATGTCATCGGCCGTCGAAGCTGATCTTAATCAGCTCAAGGCGATCTTTCTGATCCATTCGCGGATGAATCCGGCAATCGAGACCGGCGAGATCTTGAAGGAGATCTCTGCGCGGCTGCGCGAGGAACTCGACTATGATCTCGAAGCCCGTCACACGCAGCTCTATGGCGCGATCTTCGCCGAGGATGAGCAAATCCGCGTGCCAGACGTCGTCGCGAACCTATCAACAAAGCGGCTCTTGACCATGACGTGGCTGGAAGGCCGCAAGCTTCTCGCCTACAAGCAGGCACCTCTTGAGGATCGCAACACGATTGCCCGCGCGATGTTTCGGGCTTGGTGGTATCCCTTCTCTCACTATGGCGTCATTCACGGCGATCCGCACTTGGGCAACTACACGGTGTTTGAGCGCGAAGGGCGCCCGGCCGGCATCAACTTGCTCGACTACGGCTGCATTCGCAGCTTCCACGTGCCTTTCGTGCAAGGGGTCATCGACCTCTATACGGGACTGCTGACGGACAACCGCGATCTCGTCGTGCACGCGTACGAGACGTGGGGTTTTAAGGGACTGTCGAATGAGCTGATCGAGGCGTTGAACATCTGGGCCCAGTTCATCTACGGTCCGCTGTTGGACGATCGCGAGCGCACCATTGCCGAGGTTACGACGCCGGGTGAATATGGTCGCAGGGAAGCCTTCACTGTGCACAAAATCCTGCGTGAGAAGGGTCCCGTGACGGTGCCGCGCGAGTTCGTCTTTATGGATCGCGCGGCAATCGGCCTTGGCGGCGTATTCTTGCATTTGGGCGCGCGGCAGAATTGGTTCCGGCTTTTCAACGACACAATTGAGGGGTTTGTGCTTGACGATGTGGCCGCGCGTCAGCGCGAAGCCTTCACGGCCGTGCGCGTCCCCTTGCCGGAGTAAGGCGCATTAGATCAATACTTGGAGGGTCGATAAGAGAGGGGCCGCAATGTTTCGATTGATGGCAGCAGCATGGATTGGTGCACTCCTTCTAGCGCCGCCCGCCGCCGCGCTAGACGAGGTCGAGAAAGGCCGCGAGCTGGCTGAAGCGCTCTGTGCAGGATGCCATCTCAATGAAGGCCAGGGTGAAAAGCAGGGCCCGATGGGCATTCCTGGATTTGGTGCGGTTGCCAACCGCCACGGCCAAACACGCGAAGGTATCGTCGCCTGGTTGAATTCAATGCCGCCGATGATGCCGGACCACAAGCTTAGCCAAGACGAGATGTTTGCGCTTTCTGCTTACATCATGTCTCTGCGCGAAGCACCCTGACGCCTCAAATCGAGGTCGCCGCCCACAAACCAATTCCGCCTGCGACAAGCGCGGCCGCGACGCCGCCCGCAAATAGTTTGCCAAGTAACGTGCCGCCCGTCGTCCAGGCGAGCCCAATCTTGGTCAAGCTGTTGGCAACGATCGCGATAAGGATGGCGTAGACGGCGGTATTGGCGTCAAGTCCGCCCGGCACCAGGCGCGCCAGCGATAAGCTGATCGCGTCCACATCGAAAGTTCCCGAAACCGCCGCAAGAGCAAACGCACCGCCTGCGCCCGCCCACGCTGCGAGCAACTTTGTGAGCACCATAATGATTGCGAGCAACGCGCCAAAGGCCAGGACAACACCGAGATCGAAGGGATTCTTCAGAGTAAGCGGCTGGTCGACTGTTGCTGCACTGCGCGTCCAGTTCCCCAAATATCCGGCAAGGACGCCTTGCGCGAGCACGGCTAGCAGCAAGGGCGGCGCGATGAACTGCAAGAGCGAAGCATTGACGACCCCGACGAGGAAGATCACGCGCAGCATCATAACCGCGCTGGAGAGCATAATCGCCGCGGCAAAGAGTTTGGTGCGCTCGGTGTGTTGGCGCGCCAGGCGGCCCATATTGAGCGTGGTGGCGGTGGAGGAAACAAGCCCGCCTGCAATGCCCGAAAGAGGAATGCCAAGCTGGGGACCGGCAACGCGGATGGCCACGTAGCCGGCGAACGACAGAACGGCGATGAGGATGGTGAGCAGCCAGACTTCGCGTGGATTGATGGGGAGCCAGGCAGCAATCTCGCGGTCGGGCAGTACCGGCAGCAGGACAACCGTCATGGCGAGAAGGATCAGTCCGGCGCGCAGCTCCTCCCATGTGAGCCTTTTGAGCCAAGTGTGAAGCGCGGCCTTGAGTGCCAGAAGGATTGCCGCAGCCACGCCCGCCGCAGCGGCCACGGTCTGGTCGCCCAGAACGGCCAATGCGCCGAGCGCAAACGCAATCATCGCCGCAACAACGGTCGTAGCGCCATAAGTCTTATCGTGCTCCACCTCGCGAAGACGAAATACCACGATCGCGCCTGCGAAGGTCATGAATGCAAGGCCTAGGGCTACAACACCCCAATCGCCGGTGCCGCGTGCGATCGCACCCCAAGCTCCCCCAAGCAGGCCAGCGAGCGCATGTGTGCGAAGCCCGACCGCGCGCTCGCCTTCGGCCTCCTTACGCTGCTGCCAGCCGCGCTCGATGCCGATGAGAAGCCCGATCGCGAGCGCGACGGCCATGCGCTGGATGAGTTCGAAGGTGTCCATTGTTTCCAAAGGGCGTACGTCCGCTTGCTGCGCGCGCAGTTTGGGCCGCGCCTATCGTGTAAGCTCGTCGCAATGTGAAAGAACGCGGAAATGCCGCCAGCGCGCACCCAGATACTAACCTAATGGCGCGCGCCCGGCGCATATTGAATTCCGCGATTGTGCTTAACGCACCTTTTGGTGTGTCAATTGTGATGGGCGGATACGGCCTGAAGCACCTCGCCGGAAAGCTCGCGCGCGCTGGAGTGCGAGACGTCGCCAAGGCTCAGCATGCCGACCATGCGTTTTTTGTCGTTGAGGACGGGTAGACGGCGGATTTGCTTCTGCTCCATGATGTGCATGGCGTCATCAAGCTCTTCGTCGTCGCGGCAGAAGACAATGCCCTTGCTCATAACGTCGCGGGCGGTGAGTGCGTCGGCATGCTTACCGTTTGCAAATCCGCGGCAGACTATGTCGCGGTCTGTGACCATGCCGATCAGCCGGTCGTTTTTTCCCACCGGCAACGCGCCGATATCGTGCTCGCGCATTGTCCTGGCGAGTACGGAAACCTTGGTCTCCGGGTCGACCCATTGGACGCCTTTGTGCATTGCTTCTCTGACTTTCATGGCGGATCTCCTTGTGCCTGAGAGCATCCCCCCATCCCACTGCGTGTTTGTGCCGCCGTGGAAACCGAGGCTCATTGACCGGTATCAATTGCCGCAGTCGTCGGTCGCCACCGGCCGCACAACCCTTATGTGGGGCTACCGACCTGGGTAGGACAAGGCTCCGGTGAGCCCTTTGGCTTGATAGAACCTGGTCATTGGGGTACGAGAAACAAAGAACGAAAGCCAAACCCAGGAGGGGAAACGTGGGGATCGATCTGTCTGGCGGCCATGCCGCAATGGACTACGACGAGCATGCTCGGACGTATCAACGGTTTATCATGTTCGTTAAGGTGAGCGTCGTCTTCTTGGCCATTCTGCTCGGTGGCATGGCTTACTTCCTCGTCTAGACTTGGCCTTCAAGCCCAGCGGTGTTTGACTCTCGCGGCTCGATTGCCGCTCGGCATTTCCCGCACAAACGGATTTCTCCATGGTCACCATAGCGGTCACAGCGGAGGGGGCAGACGAGCCGCGTGTCGCGGTTTCGCCCGAGACGGTCAAGAAGCTCACGGCGCTGGGTTGCAAGGTGCGGGTTGAGACGGGCGCGGGTGAGCGCTCACGCTTTTCAGATGAAATCCTCAAGACACAAGGCGCCGAGATTGCGGCGAGTGCGGCGGACGCGCTGCGCAATGCCGACGTCCTCTTGAAGGTGCGCAGGCCGAGCCTTGAGGAGATCAATGGCCTGAAGCCCGGCGCCATTGTCGCCGCCATGCTCGATCCTTTTGGGGAACGGGCAGGCCTTGACGCGCTCGCGGCAACGAATGCGGCACTGTTCTCCATGGAATTCATGCCGCGCATCACGCGTGCACAGTCGATGGACGTGCTCTCAAGCCAGGCAAATTTGGCCGGCTACAAGGCTGTTGTCGATGCGGCAGCCATGTTCGATCAAGCCATGCCAATGATGATGACGGCGGCAGGCACGGTTCCCGCAGCTAAAGCTTTCATTATGGGCGTGGGCGTCGCGGGGTTGCAGGCGATCGCGACGGCTCGCCGAATGGGTGCGCAGGTCACGGCGACTGACGTGCGGCCGGCCACGAAAGAGCAAGTCGCTTCGCTTGGCGCCAAGTTTGTGGCTGTTGAGGACGAGGAGTTCAAGCAGGCGCAAACGGCGGCGGGTTATGCCAAACCAATGTCGGCCGAATACCAAAAAAAGCAGGCTGAGCTTGTCGCTTCGCATATCAAGAACCAAGACATCGTTATCACCACCGCGCTGATCCCGGGACGTCCTGCTCCACGGCTCATTACGCGTGCAATGGTCGAAAGCATGAAGCCCGGCGCCATCATCGTGGATCTGGCTGCTGAGCGTGGCGGCAACTGCGAGCTGACCAAGCCTGGCGAGATTGTCGAGCACAATGGGGTGCGCATCTTCGGCCCGCTCAATCTTGCAGGCGAAATACCGGTCAACGCTTCGAGCCTTTATGCCAGAAACCTCTTAGCCTTCCTCGACATCATGATCGACAAGACCGAGAAGGTGCTGAAGATCGATTGGGATGACGAGATCGTCAAAGGTACGGTCATCGCCAAGGACGGAAAAATCGTGCACCCGAACCTGCAACCGCAGGGAGCAGCCTGATGAAGAATACGTTTGCAAAACTTGCTGCGGCATCCGGCGTGCTGCTGGCATCGAGTGTGACCGCATTTGCGGCCAGCGGCTTTGGCGGAGAGATAGATCCCATCGTGTATGAGTTGATGGTGTTCGTGATCGCGATCTTCGTCGGCTATTACGTGGTGTGGAGCGTGACACCTGCACTGCACACCCCGCTTATGTCGGTGACGAACGCCATTTCGTCGGTGATCGTGGTCGGAGCCCTCCTGGCCGTTGCCGTCGAGCACGGCGGCATTGAGGCATTCACGACGTTCGACTCCAATCTGACATCGAAGATATTCGGTTTTCTCGCGCTCGTGATGGCGTCGGTGAATATTTTTGGCGGCTTCCTCGTCACCCAACGCATGCTCGGCATGTACAAGAAGAAGGGTGACAAGCGGTGAGGAAACGCATGACCGATCTGCGGGGGCACGGCGATGTCGGCTAATCTGGTTGCTGTGCTCTATCTCGTCTCCGGCGTGCTCTTTATCTTGGCACTGCGCGGGCTTTCGAGTCCGGCCACATCGCGGCGCGGCAACCTCTTCGGCATGATCGGCATGGCCATCGCGATGGCCACGACGCTGGCTATTGCCGCGCCCCAGCTCCAAATCACTTGGTATCTGCTCGCGGGTGGCGTAGGCCTCGGCGGCCTTATCGGGGCAATTACGGCGCGGCGTATTCCGATGACGGCGATGCCCGAGCTCGTTGCTGCATTTCACTCGCTCGTCGGCTTGGCCGCTGTGTTCGTTGCAGCCTCGGCCCTATACTCTCCTTCCTCGTTTGGCATCGGTGAGCGCGGCGCCATAAACGTTGCCAGCCTCATCGAGATGTCACTTGGCGTCGCCATTGGCGCCATCACCTTTACCGGGTCCGTGATCGCGTTTGCCAAGCTGTCGGGCCGCATGTCCGGCAAGCCGATCATCCTGCCGCTGCGTCATCTCATCAATATCGCGCTCGCCGTCCTGATGGTCTGGCTCATCTATCAATTCTGCCTGTCTGGCGGCGATCCGCTCCTGTTCTGGGCCATCACAGCCACGGCCATGCTGTTTGGCATCTTGATCATCATTCCGATTGGTGGCGCCGACATGCCGGTAGTGGTGTCGATGCTCAACTCCTACTCAGGTTGGGCGGCAGCCGGCATCGGCTTTACGCTTTCAAACATCGCACTCATCATCACGGGCGCGCTTGTGGGCTCCTCGGGTGCCATCCTCTCCTACATCATGTGTAAGGGGATGAACCGGAGCTTCATCTCCGTGATCCTCGGCGGCTTTGGCGGCGAAGTCGCAGGCCCTGCGGGGGATGCAGAACAGAAACCCGTGAAGTTGGGCTCGGCCGATGATGCGGCTTACGTCATGCAGAACGCAAGCAGCGTCATTATTGTGCCGGGCTATGGCATGGCGGTGGCGCAAGCGCAGCACGCCCTGCGCGAAATGGCCGACGCCTTGAAGAAGGCCGGCGTGGAAGTGAAGTACGCAGTCCACCCTGTGGCAGGCCGCATGCCGGGTCATATGAACGTGCTCTTGGCCGAAGCGAACGTCCCCTATGACGAGGTGTTTGAGTTGGAGGATATCAACAGCGAATTTCCTCAGACCGACGTTGTCTACGTTATCGGCGCCAACGATGTGACGAACCCGGCGGCCGAGGACGACCCCTCGTCACCGATCTACGGGATGCCGGTGCTGCAAGTTTGGAAGGCCGGTACAGTACTATTCAATAAGCGCTCCTTGGCGTCTGGTTACGCCGGCATCGACAACTCACTTTTCTATCGCGACAACACGGTGATGGTGCTGGGCGACGCCAAAAAGATGACGGAAGAGATCGTCAAGGCCCTAGCGCACTGATCGAAACCTGAACTGTTTCGCCCCAGGTTATCGCAGTCTGAGGTATTGCTGCGGATTGCTCTACTCAGTGATGCATGTGAGGCCGTTGGCGCGGCGGAAAGACCTTGGCACAATGCGATTCATCTGCCTCAACGCCGCTTTGCAGTACGTGGACTTTCTCATTTAATCGGCCCATCTTCCGACCCATGAGAGAGAGCTATGCGCATCGGCGTTCCCAAAGAGATTAAAGTTCACGAGTACCGCGTTGGGCTCATCCCCGCGAGCGTGCGCGAGGCCGTTGCCCATGGGCACGAGGTGCTCGTTGAGACGAACGCAGCCGAGCGCATGGGCATCTCCGATGACCACTATCGCAAGGCGGGTGCCAAGATCGCAAAGTCGGCAGAGGAGGTCTTCGAGAAGGCCGACCTGATCGTCAAAGTAAAGGAGCCCCAGCCCAAGGAGTGCGCCTTTCTGCGGGCAGGTCAGACACTCTTTACCTACCTTCATTTAGCGCCGGACCCAAAACAGGCCAAGGCGTTGATGAAATCGGGCGTGACGGCCATCGCCTATGAGACGGTTACAAGCCGGCAGGGCGGACTACCTTTGCTGTCTCCTATGAGTGAGGTTGCCGGCCGTATGGCAATACAGGCCGGCTGCCATTGTTTGGAAATGGAACAGGGTGGTCGCGGCATGTTGCTGGGCGGATCTGCTGGCGTCGCACCGGCGAATGTTGTGGTGGTTGGCGGTGGCGTTGCAGGATTAAACGCGGTGCGCATGAGCATCGGAATGGAGGCGGCTGTAACCTGTATCGATATTAACATCGAACGCCTCTATGCGCTCGATCATCGCTTCGGCGCGGCAATCAACACCATTTTCTCCACGCGTCAGTCGATTGAGGACTACCTGCTCGAAGCCGACCTCGTTATTGGAGCTGTACTCGTGCCAGGTGCGGCAGCGCCAAGACTGGTCAGCGAGCAGCTTGTGAAGAGCATGAAGCGCGGCTCGGTGATCGTTGATATCTCCATCGATCAAGGCGGCTTTTCCGAGACATCCAAACCGACGACGCACGAGAAGCCAAGCTACATCGCACACGGCGTGGTGCACTACTGCGTCACCAATATGCCGGGCGCGGTGGCGCGCACCTCCACCTTCGCACTAAACAATGCAACGCTACCGTTCGTGTTGGCACTTGCTGATAAGGGCGTGGTGGAAGCGCTCCGCAGCGATCCCCACCTCATGGCCGGCCTCAATGTGCATGAAGGTAAGATTACGCATTCAGCCGTCGCCGACGCGCTGGGTAGCGAGCATTTGGAAGCCATGCGTGCGATCGGAAAATAAGCTAGTCTCGACGGCGCCTACTTCGTCGCAGCCGAAAAAAGGCCGGGCAACATCTGCGCCCGGCGTGGTAAGCGTGAGGGAATTCTTAAAACCACTAGGAACACAAACATCCCTCTCAAAAATAGACCTTCGAGCCCGCATCGAGGGCGCAATAGACACCAGTATAAGTTGTAAAGCGTCGATATGCAGCGTTGACTTGCCAATAGGGCCACAAAAATCTTGATTTCTAGCGAGGACGCATCGAGGGACCGGTCTCGGCCACAGCTAAATAAATGAGAGCAGCATGGCACTTGTGGTGAAGCTGGCGGCAGTGCTGGCCGCTATCTATTTGGTCGTGGCCGTTGCGGCATTCGTCTTGCAGCGGCGTCTCATGTATTTCCCCGATCCGCTGCGCGTTGAGCCCTCGGTGTTCGCGCTTGCCGGTGTGGAGGAGCGAGAGCTAAAGACGGCTGACGGCGTGACCCTTGTTGCTTGGTATGGCCGCGCGGCACCGGGTCAGCCAACGCTGCTCTATTTCCACGGCAATGCAGGCAACCTCGCAAGCCGCTCGGAGCGCGTGCGCAAGTACGTTGAGCGCGGCATCGGCATATTTATTTTAAGCTATCGCGGTTACGGGGGCTCCACGGGAAACCCGTCGGAACGTGCCAATGTGGCCGATGCCAAGCTGGCTTACGAGGCGCTGATCAAAGACGGCGTTGCTGCGGAGGATATCATCCTCTACGGCGAGTCACTGGGCTCGGGCGTGGCCGTGCAACTTGCAGCGGAAAAGCCTGTCGGCGGCCTCATTCTCGATGCGCCCTATACGTCAATCGTCGATGTGGCCGCTAAAGCCTACCCGTACTTGCCGGTTCGCGGGTTCATCTTCGATCGCTATGACAGCATGCGCTACTTGAGCAGCATTACCGCTCCAATACTTGTGCTTCACGGCGAGGACGATGAGGTCATCCCGGTTAGCATGGGGCGAGCGGTTTATGATGCCGCCAAGGGGCTTAAGGAGATCGTCACATTTCCCGGTGCCGGTCACTCCGACCACCAGTTGTTCGGTTCCTACGAAGAGGTCTTTCGCTGGATCGACGACATGCGCCAAGACACCGAGGTGGTGCAGCCCAAAATGCAAATGCGCCCGTGAACGAATTCGTTCAGAGCGCATGGCAATCGCAATTGATCAATTCATGAGGGAGAGCTTTGAACTCTCTGTTAGCGGCGGCCTGCTGGCTTTGCGGCACTCCCGCGGGCACCAGCCGGTTTACCAGGCAATAGTCCCTCGCGCTGCAAGCGCTTACGTGCAAGCTTGCGGGCCCGGCGTACGGCCTCGGCCTTCTCCCGAGCTTTGCGCTCAGATGGCTTCTCGAAATAATTGCGAAGCTTCATCTCCCTGAAAATGCCCTCGCGCTGCATCTTCTTCTTGAGCGCCTTAAGAGCCTGATCGACGTTGTTGTCGCGGACAAGTACCTGCAAGCGATGCCTTCCTCTGATTGATCTCAAGCGTTTGAACAACACAAACGAACCCGCGGCGGGAAACCCCGCCGGCACGGCGTCTGTGATCGAAGTTGGGCGGTCTCTACCAAAAAGCCGTTAATTTGTCCATCCGCACCTGGACTTAACACCAACCCTATTCATTGCTTTTTGGGGCTTTCAGCCGGGTAAAATGGCCCATTTTGCGGCCGGGCCGAGCCTCCGCCTTGCCGTAGAGGTGCAGGCACACGCCCGGTTCGGCCGCAAGGAGGTGCCAATCGTTGGCTTCTTCCCCAATGAGATTGTTCATCTGAGCGTCGGAATGGCGGTCGGTTGTGCCCAAGGGCCAGCCAACAACTGCGCGGATGTGGTTCTCAAATTGGCTGACCTGGCATGCGTCGATCGTCCAGTGGCCACTGTTGTGCACGCGGGGCGCAATTTCGTTGACGATCAGCGGCTCAGTCTGTTCGCCGCCCACATAGAATATTTCCACGGCCAAGACACCGACGTGATTGAGAGCGGCGGCGATTTGCCCTGTAATTTGGCGCGCACGCGCCTGATGCTGAGGTGGCAGATTCGAGGGCACAGACGACGTTCGCAGGATTCCGCCTTCGTGGTGGTTTAGCGCAATGTCATAAAATCGCGTCTCACCAGCAGTGTTGCGCGTAACCAGAACGGAGACCTCGCAAGCAAACGTCATGACGGATTCAAGGACCGCGGGCCTGCGGCCGATCTCGTCGAACGCGGAGGCCATATCTTCTGATCTTGCGATGCGGACTTGGCCCTTGCCGTCATAGCCAAGACGGCACGTCTTTAAGATTGCGGGCAGGCCAACGGTGCCGATCCCCGTTTCGAAATCCGCTTCGGAATCTATGGCCGCGAATGGCGCGACGGGAATGCCCAGTTCGGAGATGAATGTTTTTTCGACGAGCCGGTCTTGCGAGGCTTCAAGTGACTTTGATCCTGGTCGCACCGGCTTGACGCGTTCGACAGCAGCAGCAGCAGCGAGCGGGACGTTTTCAAACTCGTAGGTGACAACATCAACATCGGTTGCGAAGGCTGTGAGCTTGGCCGCATCGTCAAAGGCGCCGATCATCGAACTTTCTGCCACGTCGCAAGCGGGCCCGGCGACATCGGTATAGACGCGGCATTTAAAGCCAAGGCGTGACGCAGCGAGGATCAGCATGCGTCCGAGCTGACCGCCGCCCAATATGCCAATGGTTGACCCTGGCGGAAGCGCCTGCATCTTTTGGCGCCTCACGCGTCCTTGGGTGCATCAGGCACGCCGGCAGTCTGCGCCGTCCGGTAAGCCTCGATGCGTTTTGATAGACCGGCGTCATCGAGCGCAAGGATCTGCGCGGCCAGAAGGCCAGCGTTGGTTGCGCCCACCTCGCCAATGGCCAGCGTTCCCACGGGAATGCCTGCTGGCATCTGCACGATGGAGTAGAGGCTATCTTGTCCACCAAGCGATTTGGTTTGAATGGGAACCCCCAGAACCGGGAGCGGTGTCATCGATGCGGTCATGCCCGGCAGATGCGCTGCCCCGCCGGCGCCAGCAATGATCACCCGGAGTCCGCGGTCTTTGGCGGTCGTTGCGTATTCGGTGAGACGCGCGGGAGTGCGATGCGCGGAGACAATTCGCGTCTCATAGGGCACATCGAGCTTATCGAGGATTGCGGCTGCGTTCTTGAGGGTTGGCCAGTCGGACTGGCTTCCCATAATGATGCCGACGACGGCGTTCCCGTTGCTCATTGCTGCGTTTCGTCCGGCCAAAAGGAAAGCGCGGGATTACAGGAGTGGGCCGGTCTTTACAAGGGGCTTGGTCGTTTACCTTGTGGGGCTTGCTATGTGGTGCGGGGCTGCTTTCCCGGCGGCGTGATTCTTCTTCAAGAAGGTCAATGGCCACGCGCACAACCGGCGATGTGCACTTGAGGGAGGGAGCGCCTGTTGTGTGCTCCAGTCTTATGGCGGTCTGCGCGCAAGCCGCTCTGCGGCGCATCAGGCAATGATGTCGGGTAGCAGCTGATCCTCGATCACTGCAATTCGATCCTTGATCGCGAGCTTTCTTTTTTTCAGGCGCTTTATAAGGAGCTGCTCGGCGGCACCCGAGGCTTCGAGTGTCACGATCTCATCGTCGAGATCGCGATGCTCTGCCCTAAGCTTAACGAGTTCCTCGCGGAGCTCTCTCTCGTCGAGACGCTGCATTTTGCCGGCCCGGTCAAGACCCGCCCGTCATAGACCCGCGCGCATGAACTATCGGCGTGTGGAGTACATATGGCAAGCGACAGCCTAATTTAAGTAACCAAATTCTATGTCAAAACCGAAGCTTAGACGCAAAGCATAGCGTACACGAATGTTTCACGTTGTATCAGTTTGCGCCATTACTTGGTGTTTACAAGCCGTTTCGCGGGTTGGACAAACGCATCACAATCTGTCACTTTGGGCCTGTTTCTTCAACATTCTCATGGAGGTCCATGATGGCGCTTGGGGCTCATCTTGCAGAGCTAGCGGAGAAGCATCGGATTCTCAAACGTAAGATCGAGGAAGAGGTCGCCCGACCGGGGTCGGACGACCTGGAAATTCACCGGCTTAAGGTTGAAAAGCTGAAGATTAAGGATGAGATAATGCGCCTTCAGCAGTCAGAGGTGCGACACTAACCTCCCTCCGCGAGCGGTTTTCCGCTCGTAGTTAGGCAAGAAGCCTTCTTGATCCGGCCCACTCGATCCGGGAGGGCCGGTTTTTTTTTTGCAAGATCGCATTCAAGGGATGCATGGGAAGCGAAGCAACCGGCCCTCATGCTCAGGCCTCTTTCGCCATCTCGCGAAGTTTGAATTTTTGGATCTTGCCTGTGGACGTTTTGGGCACCTCGGCGAAGACGATGTAGCGCGGGCACTTGTAGTGTGCGAGCCCTTCCCGGCACCAGGCCACAAGTTCATCTGCGGTCGCGGCCGCACCGGGCCGCAACTCGACGAAAGCGCAAGGTGTTTCGCCCCATTTCTTGTCCGGCTTGGCGACGACGGCGCAATAGGCGACTGCTGGGTGCTTATAGAGCACATCCTCCACCTCGATCGATGAAATGTTCTCACCACCCGAGATGATAATGTCCTTTGAGCGGTCCTTGAGTTGGATGTATCCGTCAGGATATAGCACGCCTAGGTCGCCGGAGTGGAACCAGCCGCCGGCAAACGCTTCTTGCGTGGCGAGCGGGTTCTTCAAGTAGCCCTTCATGACAATGTTGCCACGGAACATCACCTCGCCCAGGGTCTCTCCGTCGGCCGGCACGGGTGTCATGGTCACGGGATCCATCACGCTCAAGTCTTCCAGGGCCACGTAGCGCACACCCTGGCGCGATCGTTTGCTGGCGCGTTTATCTTCGTCGAGTCTATCCCAGTCCGCGTTCCACTCATTCACGGTCGCTGGCCCGTAGGTCTCGGTTAGTCCGTAGAGGTGAGTCAGATGAAAACCCGCAGCCGTCATGGCGTCGAGCACGGACTGCGGCGGCGGCGCTGCTGCGTGATTGACGCATACGCGGTGCGAGATCGGCCGCTTCTCGTCATCTTTTGCATTGACCAATGTCGACATGACGATCGGCGCGCCGGATAAATGCGTAACGCCATGGTCAGCGATGGCGTCGTACATGGATTTCGCCCGTACCCATCTCAGGCAAACGTGAGTGCCTGCTACCATCGAAAGCGACCAGGGAAAGCACCACCCGTTGCAATGAAACATCGGCAGCGTCCACAGGTAGACAGGATGCAGCCCCATGCCGGTTTCGATGGTATTGGCATAGCACATGAGCGCCGCACCACGGTGGTGATAGACCACGCCCTTGGGATTGCCGGTTGTGCCAGACGTATAGTTGAGCGTGATCGCGTCCCACTCATCTATGGGCATGCGCCAGGCGAATTCGGGATCACCCTGAGCGATAAGCTCGTCATAGTCGTCGCTGGAAAGCGGCGCTGCACTCTGGGGGAATTCCTTGTCCCCGCAATCTATGATGATCGGTTTCACCTGTGCCAGCGCCAATGCCTCTTTTATGGTCGCAGAGAATTCACGGTCCACGATAAGCAGTTTGGTATTGGCGTGGTCGAGCTGGAAGGCGATGATTTGGGGATCGAGGCGCGTGTTGATCGAATGTAGAACCGCGCCGCTCATTGGCACACCGTAGTGCGCATCGAGCATAGGCGGTGTGTTCGAGAGCATAACGGAGACAGTGTCGCCAGGGCCAATTGAGCGACCGGTGAGCACAGAAGCAAGCCGGCGGCAGCGCGCGTAGAATTCCGCATAGCCGATACGCGTACCACCGTGGATGACGGCAGTATGGTTGGGATAGACCGCGGCTGCCCGTTGCAGGAACTGTAACGGCGTCAGCGGCTGGTAATTGGCAGGCGTCTTATCAAGGTGATCGTTGAAGGGGCTGGAGGACATTGCTCGGTCTGCGTTTTATGAGACGGGGTTCGTCGCGACTTCTTGAAACGTTTGAAACGCTAGCGAAAGCAGCGATACTCAGCAACGCCCATCATCTCTCCTTGGCTGTTCCAGGCTCCATTACGCTTATCCTGCGCCCGCCCGGTGCAGCTTGCGCCCACCGAGTAGCAATTACTCTTTTGTGCTCTCTTCCTCGCCGGATTTTTCTTCTTGGTCGGATTTTTCCTCGTCGCCCGACATCTTCTGAAGCTTGGCAAAAACGCGGGCTTGTTCTTCCTCGGGGGTCTCTTGCCGCGCCTCCTCAGCCACCGGCGCAATGATTTCCGCTGTGGGTTGTTCGGCTGAGGTAACTGCCGTGGTTTCGTCGGTCGGCAGAAGTGTGCCGGCCTTTTCCATGCCCTTCTGCGTTTCCTTCTGCTCCCGCTCTAAGCGTCTCGCGGCCTTCTGCACTTCGTTGTCGAGGTCTGTCTGCAAGCATAGACCGAGCGTTACAGGATCTTGGGGCGTGAGATTTGGTGTGTTCCAATGGGTGCGGTCGCGGATCTGGGCGATTGTCGGTTTCGTTGTGCCGACCAGTCGCATGATCTGGCTGTCCTTGAGCTCGGGATGATTGCGCAGGATCCAGAGCACTGCGTTAGGACGGTCATGGCGGCGCGAGACCGGCGTATAGCGTGGGCCTTTCTTGGTTGGCGTAGGGGGTACGACAACTTTGGGCTCTGCGAGGTGGAGTTCGTGCGTGGGATCGCGCTCCGCCCCAGCAATCTCATCGCGCGTCAACTGCCCAGACGTCACCGGGTCGAGGCCCTTTATGCCCTGAGCAACATCGCCATCGGCGATTCCCTTGACTTCGAGCACATGCAGCCCGCAAAACGCCGCGATCTGATCGAATGTCAGCGATGTATTTTCCACTAACCACACGGCGGTGGCTTTGGGCATCAGGGGTTTGCGGTCGCTCATAACGGCTTTACCTCCGGCGTCCCGCGGTACGTCCGCAGGGCCAAACTATTCGGGGCAACTGGGGAATGGGGCCTTATAGCTTGCCGCAGCGCGGTCACGCAACCACCGATCCGGGGCAAGCGGGGGCGTTGTTGCTCGCTGGGGCTAGCGCAGATAGTGTCGCGCGGCGCAAATTGGGCAGTAACGAAAGGGAGCTGCGGGAGCCATGACAGCGGCAAAGGGCGTTTTCTTCGAAGACCTTAGCGTCGGGCAAGAGGCAAGCCTTTCTAATACCGTGAGCGAGGCCGATATCGTCGCCTTTGCCGACATTTCGGGCGATCGGAACCCCGTTCACCTTGACGCCGACTACGCGGCGACGACCATGTTCAAGGAGCGCATCGCCCACGGAATGCTATCGGCGGCCTACATCTCTGCTGTGTTTGGCATGGAGCTGCCAGGACCCGGCGCCATCTACATGTCGCAAACGCTAAAGTTCAAGGCGCCCGTCAAGATTGGAGACACGGTCGTCACCACTGTTAAAGTGACGGAACTGGTTCCCGAAAAACGGCGTGCACGCTTTGAGTGCGTCTGCACTGTTGACGACAAGCCCGTCGTCGAAGGCGAAGCGATGCTGATGGTGCCGGGGCGTCCGGCCTAAGCGCGTTTTGAGCGCAGGAGCAGTTGCCGCGATGCGGGTGGTTCAAGGCTATCAGGGAGTGCCTGACGCGGCCCGCGGTGCGGTGCTCGCCATCGGCAACTTTGATGGTGTGCACCGGGGGCATCAGGCTTTGCTTGCGGCCGTATTGGCTAAGGGTAAGGAGATCGGCGCGCCGGCAGGGGCATTGATCTTTGACCCGCACCCGCGTGAATTCTTCCACCCTGAAGAACCGCATTTCCGGCTGACGACGCTCGCACAGAAACTCGCCATCTTCGAAGCCCTCAAATTAGACCTTGCGATCGTGCTCGACTTCGACGCCAACCTAGCCGGGTTGCCGGCAGACGCGTTCATCACCAACGTGCTCATCGGCGGGCTGGCTGTTCAGCATGTCGTGATTGGTCATGACTTCTTCTTTGGTAAGAATCGCGGTGGTACGCCCGAGATCATGCAAGCCGCATCTGACAAGCTCGGGTTCGGCCTCACAATCGTTGCGCCGGTTGCCGAGGGAGGTGAAGCTTTTTCCTCCAGCATCATTCGGTTGCATCTTGCGCAGGGCGACGTAAAGGGAGCGGCCCAAATGATGGGGCGTTGGTGGCGCGCGGACGGCACTGTTATCGGGGGTGCCAAGCGGGGTGTCGGGCTAGGCTTTCCCACAGCCAATGTGCCGCTGGTACGCGGCACCGGACTAGGTCATGGCATTTACGCGGTTCGGGTCTATCTCGGTTCGGACCGCTATGACGGGGCTGCGTATTTGGGTACGCGCCCGACCTACGACGACGGCATGCCGGTACTTGAGGTGTTTTTGTTCGACTTTGATGGGGATCTTTATGACCGTGCGATCGAGGTGGAATTCATCGATTTTATTCGTGACGACCGCAAGTTCGACACGAGCGAAGCACTGATCGCACAGATGCAACAGGATTGCGCCAGGGCCCGCGCCATTTTGAGCAGCGCTGGCACGGCCCCGCGCGTATGAAGGCGCTTGAAGGACCTGGGAACCTTCCTGGATCAGCGAGTGGCATGCTGCTAGAACCCCCCGCGTGAAACCCGGCGAGATGGATTATGGCGAATGACACGGGCGGCGACGGCGGTGCCGTCAAGGCTAAGAAAATGAAACAAGCAGCAACGCCCGTCGAGCCTGCGGCCGCGGCGTCTGACGGGCGCGACTGGAGCAAGACGCTTTTCTTGCCGAAAACCGATTTCCCCATGAAAGCGGGGCTGCCCAATCTGGAACCTCGACTGCTGCAGCGCTGGGAGGAGATTGGGCTCTACGATCGCCTGCGCCAGGAAGCGCGCAAAAACAAGCGCGATAAGTTCGTTCTGCACGACGGGCCACCCTATGCCAACGGCCACATTCATATCGGCCACGCGCTCAACAAGATCCTCAAGGACCTCGTTGTGAAGTCACAGCAGATGCTGGGGCTTGATTCCAACTACGTGCCGGGGTGGGACTGCCACGGCCTGCCGATCGAGTGGAAGATCGAGGAGACCTATCGCGCCAAGGGCCGCAACAAGGACGCCGTTCCGGTCAATGAGTTTCGCCACGAGTGCCGCGAGTTTGCCGCGCATTGGATCAACGTGCAGCGCGAGGAGTTCCAACGCCTCGGCATCGTCGGCGACTGGGCGCATCCATATTCGACGATGAACTACCTCGCAGAGTCGACGATCGCGGGCGAACTGATGAAGTTCGCAATTAACGGCACACTCTACCGCGGCTCCAAGCCGGTCATGTGGTCGGTTGTCGAGAAGACGGCGCTCGCCGAGGCTGAGGTCGAGTATCTGGATTACACAAGCGACCAGATCTGGGTGAAGTTTCCGGCGCGCTTTGCTGTGCGAGAGGGCGCGACAGCTTCAGATTTACTCGACGCCTCGATCGTGATTTGGACGACGACCCCTTGGACAATCCCGGGCAATAGGGCAATCAGCTTCTCGTCGAAGATCGACTATGGACTTTACAAGGTCACAAAGGCTCCCGAAGGCAACTGGGCAAAGCCAGGGGACCAGTATCTGCTTGCGGATCGACTTGCCGCTGACGTTCTCGGCGCAGCCAAGGTTGAGGCCTTTGAAAAGGTGCGATCGGTTGGGGTTGAGGAGATCAACGGTCTTGGTTGCCGGCACCCGTTGGAGAGTTTAGCTGACGGTTACCATTTCACGGTGCCACTCCTCGACGGCGACCACGTCACTGATGACACCGGCACTGGCTTTGTGCACACGGCACCCGGTCACGGCGCCGACGACTATCACATCTGGACGGCAAGTCAGGCGGCGCTGAAGCAGCGTGGCATCGACACGACGATCCCCTTCACCGTCGACGCCGACGGCGTCTTCACTGAGGATGCACCAGGCTTCACCGGCAAACGTGTGCTCACCGAGAAGGGTGCCAAGGGCGATGCTAATGACGCCGTCATCAAGGCGCTTGTCGAAGCTGACGCGCTGATTGCCCGCGGACGCCTAAAACACCAGTACCCGCACTCCTGGCGCTCCAAGAAGCCCGTCATCTTCCGAAACACGCCGCAGTGGTTCATCGCCGTGGATAAGCCGATAAAGGGGACGCCGAAGGGGTCGAACAAGACGTTGCGCGAGATCGCCCTCAATGCGATCGGCGAGACTGAGTGGGTGCCTAGCATCGGCGCGAACCGCATTCGCGGCATGGTCGAACAGCGCCCCGACTGGGTGGTGTCGCGCCAGCGCGCGTGGGGCGTGCCGATCACGGTATTTCGCAACACACAAACGGGCGATGTCATTCCATCGGCGAAGTTCAAGAAGTCGAAGGAGCTCATCGCGCGCATCACGAAGGCCTTCGCTGAAGACGGTGCCGACGTGTGGTTTACTCCGGGTGCCAAGGAACGCTTCCTTGAGGGGCTTGTCGATGACCCGGCCGACTGGGAGCGGGTGCGCGACATCCTCGACGTTTGGTTCGATTCAGGCTCTACGCACGCCTTTACGCTCGAAGATCCAAAGCACTTTCCCGGTCTCGCCGGCATCAAGCGCGTGCGCGACGGGGGCAAAGACCGCGTGATGTACCTTGAAGGCTCAGACCAGCATCGCGGCTGGTTCCAGTCCTCGCTCCTTGAGTCGAGCGGTACGCGCGGGCGGGCGCCGTTTGACATCGTGCTTACCCACGGCTTCATCCTCGATGAGAAGGGCGAGGACAAGATGTCGAAGTCCAAGGGTAACGTGCTTTCTCCCCAAGACGTGATAAAGGCGTCGGGCGCCGATATCCTGCGCTTGTGGGTGGCGTCCGCCGACTATGCTCATGACATCCGCTTTGGCCCCGGCATTGTGAAGCACTCGGTGGAGGCCTACCGCAAACTGCGCAATACATTGCGTTGGATGCTGGGTGCACTTGCTCACCTTGCGCCCAAGGACAAGGTCAAGTTCAAGGACATGCATGAGCTGGAACTGGAGCGCTTGATGCTTCACCGGCTGAGCGAAGTCGACGAAGAGGTGCGCGAAGCCTATGCGACGTATGACTATCGCAAGGTCGTAGCATTGCTTTCCCAATTCATGAACTCTGAGCTTTCCGCTTTCTATTTCGATATCCGCAAGGATGCGCTGTACTGCGAGCCGTATTCGAGCGTGAAGCGGCGCGCAGCACTTACCGTTATCGACGTTCTGTTCGACGCGCTGGTGGCATGGCTGGCACCAATCGTGTCGTTTACGGCGGAAGAGGCTTGGCTTGCACGCCACGAAGCCCCTGAAGGATCGGTGCACCTGGAGACATTCCCGGAGATCGACAAGCACTGGCGCAATGATGAATTGGCGCAAAAGTGGGAAAAGGTGCGCGCCGTGCGACGCGTCGTGACTGGCGCGCTGGAATTAGAGCGTGCCGACAAGCGTATCGGCTCAAGCCTGGAGGCTTCCCCAGAGGTCTATGTCGCCGACAACGAGATGTTGCGCGCGCTCGAACGTGTCGACTTGGCCGAAATCTCTATCACCAGCTCGGCGAAGCTCATCGCCAAGACGCCGCCCGAAGCGGCCTTTACGTTGCCCGATGTGCCGGGCGTAGGCGTCGTACCGACCCGCGCAGAGGGGAAAAAATGCGCCCGCTCTTGGCGCATTCTTGCCGACGTCGGAGCAGATCCCGATTTCCCTGATCTGTCGCTGCGCGATGTTGCCGCGGTACGAGAGTTCGACTTGCGGGCGAAGGACGCGCCGGAATGACGGCCTCCAATGCGGCAATGCAAAGTTGGTTGTGGGGTCCGTATTCGCGGCTGGGGCTCTACGTGCTGATGGCCACGTTTGTGCTCGACCAGGCCGTCAAGTGGTGGATGCTGGCTGTCTTTCAGCTAGCTGAAAAGGGCCGGGTAGCCGTAACACCGTTTTTCGATCTGGTGTTCGTCAAGAACCGCGGGATCAGCTACGGCTTATTCAAGCTGGACACCTCCTTGGGCCAGATCCTGCTGGCGGTCATGGGGGTGGTGGCCGGATTGGCGCTTTGGGTGTGGCTTGCGCGCGGGGCGACGAGCCGTCTGATGGCCGTCAGCATAGGCCTCATCATTGGAGGGGCGCTGGGGAATGCTTTGGATCGCGTCTTAATCGGTGGAGTTGCGGACTTTATCTCACTGCACGCTTATGGCTTTTATTGGTATGTGTTCAATATTGCCGATACGGCCCTTGTTGCAGGTGTGTTCGGCCTCTTGTATGACTCTCTATTGGCGAGTCGCAAAGATGCCGCATAGCCGTTGTAGCGCAGTACCTTAGGTTTCCGCGCTGCGGGTCTACATGACGCGGGACGATCAGCGCCACGGGGGATGAGCATGCCGCGCAAAACTTGGCCTTCAAGGGCAGCCCTGCTGTCTACCCCACTCTTGCTTGCGTTTGGCGCCTCCGGCTGTTCCATGGATGATATCCAGTTCAATGGGGGGCTTTTCGACGCCGTGGGCCTGTCGGATGCCGCCAAGGCAAAGAACAGGTCAGAGCCCCAGGTTGCCGCACGCGCCCCGCTCGTTGTGCCGCCGTCACTCGACCGCTTGCCGCAGCCTGGCTCGGAAGAAGCTGCGGAAAAGACCGCGATTGCCGGGATCAAGGACCACGATGCCGCAAAGCAGGCGTCGAAGGAAGAGCTAAAGCGCCAGCAGGCCGAGTATTGCGATGTCAACTACGAGCAAGCAAAGGCGCGCGGCGAAGAGGTTGACTTTGTTGAGGGACCACTTGGCCCGTGCCGGAAATCGGTGCTGACGGCCATAAAGAAGTGGAACGAGTCCGACGAGTAGAAGAGCTCACACTTAGTGTGCCAATGCACGGTGGCCGCTGCCGTGGCCGTCCCCCCAAAATGCCAGACTCGTTGCCCGAGATTCCAGGCACTTCTCACTCAAGTGTCAGGAGGGTCGTTCTGATCCGAATTCTTCATAAGTATTTCTAATGTATCTGATAGGAAAAATTCAGTTGCTCTTATAATGTGCGGCACTTATATGGTAAGAGTGGAATGAGAGTGCGTCTCTCTATTCTCTCTTCGAAGGAGGAAACATTATGAAGGTTTGGAGCAAGCCCGCAGTTCGCGAGCAGGAAGTTGGCCTCGAGGTCACGAGCTATCTGCCGGCCGAGATCGACATCATCTAACGCTCTGCGTTGACTGCGACACTGCTTTGCGGCGGCCGTTGCTTCGGCCGCCGTTCTTCTTTTGGAGGGGTGGTTGCGGTGGCGCGAACTTCTCCATTTCGTTGCGCCCAGTCCTAGCCGTTTTCACGTTTATTGGCTGTGCCGCCGGCAAATTTTCCTCCGACGCGCGCCATCCACCTCTCGAATGAATTGCGTAAGATATCGATCGCGAATTGAATGCCTTCGAGAACCTCTGGGCCCTGCTCGCCGGCCGCATCGAGTTTACGCCTGATATCTGCATGGGTTTGAAGCATATTCTGCCAATCCTTTTGCGCATGCTCGGCGATCGCGGTGTCGCTCTCCATAGATTCCTTCGCTGCGCGAATTTTTTGCTCGAGCTCGGCGAGTTTGTGTTTGGTTTCCTCGACGGTCGGATTTTGGCTCATCTGGTTCTCCGGAGTTCTAAGGCATGGCCGTTAGACATTGTGCCGCAGGCGCCATCCAAATCATCAAGACCCGGAGTGAGACAACCGCGGCTGCGAGCGCCTAGGGGCGATTTTTCAATCACATCGTCGATGCAGGAGCAATGATCGTGTCGCAAAAAGAATTATGGCCCGCATTTTGACACCATGGGCGAACGCCCAAGGTGGGGGCACGGTTGGACCAGAATTTGCCATGATCGTCCTTTGTAAGGGGGCACCACGCATCAATCCGTGGTCGATGGTGTGGCGGAGCATTGCTCAATCACATCAAACAATCTGATCAACGAAAACGCTTGGAATTGAAGATCTGCGTCTGACGTCAGTCATTGGAGGATACCATGCGTCGAACGATACTGCTCGGTGTGGCATTGCTGCTTACGGGCCCGCTGCTAACGATACCGTCTCAGGCGGCTGGGACAGCATTGCCGCAAACGAAGTGGGCTCAGTCAGCTGCCGCTGAAGGTTCGATTGTTGAAAAGGCTGGCTGGCGCCGCCGCTGCCGGAGATGGAACGCTAAGTGCACGTACCGTTGGGGCTGGCGGTCCTGGCGTTATTGGCGCTGCATGCGGCGGCACAACTGCTGAGCTATCCAGGCTCATCGAGCAAACTGATTACGAGGGCGGCTTCCAATGCGGAAGCCGCTCTTTTCCTTTGGTGAGATTTCAAGGACAGCAGTGCGCGTGC